>CASGEP010000004.1 GCA_949300515.1 uncultured bacterium | reverse complement strand
TCAAAAATCGCGGCTCATGCGGCGGATGTCGCCCGCGGATACGAAAAAGCGATTGAAACGGATAAACAAATGTCAATCGCAAGAAAAAATCTTGACTGGACAAAACAAAAGGAATATGCTATAGATAAATCAGTCTTTGATGGACTGAACTGTGAAAAGGACGGTGCTCCATGTACTATGTGCGGCGACTACTGTTCTATGAAAATATTCAAAGAATATTTTTAATCAAGTCTTTTATTAATTAATAGTTGTAAATATTTGAAACCCCCCAGGGTTCTTGCATCCGGGGGGCTTTTTTTATCTGTTTGACAATTTACCTATTCGACAATTTTTTTGCCTTTTGTCTTTATTTCTTCTTCAAGCATTGAAATAAACTCATCGAGCGGCTTTGTGCCTATCTGACCTCTGCCGCGCGCGCGAATGGCGACTGTTTTGTCTTCAATCTCCTTATCACCCACAACAAGGACATAGGGGATTTTTTTATGCTGCAGATTTTCCCTTATTTTATAGTTCATGCTCTCCGATCTGTCATCAAGCAGCACCCTTATGCCGTGTTCTTTGATTTTATTTGCAATTTTTGCCGCTTCATCGGCATGCCTGTCCGCAATAGGTACGACCGCTACCTGATAAGGTGCAAGCCATGCCGGGAAAGCACCTGCATAGTGCTCTATCAGTATTCCGTGAAATCTTTCCATTGAGCCGAAAATTACCCTGTGCAGCATAACAGGAGTTTTTAAAAGTCCGTCTTTGTCCTGGTATTTTATATCAAATCTTTCGGGAAGGTTAAAATCAAGCTGTATTGTTGCACACTGCCATGTTCTTCCGATAGCATCTTTTACTTTAAAATCGATTTTCGGACCGTAAAAAGCGCCGTCGCCTTCATTTATTTCATAGCTCATGGAGCGCCTGTCCATTGCCTCCCTAAGTCCCGCTTCCGCAAGCTCCCAGTTTTTAAGATCGCCAACATAGCTTTCGGGACGGGTGGAGAGTTCCACTTCAAATTTCATATTGAAAATTTCCATAGTGTCCGCCACAAAGTCAATTATGGCGTTAATTTCATCTACAAGCTGCTCGGGCGTGCAGAAAATGTGTGCATCATCCTGTGTAAAGCCCTGCACACGGGTAAGACCCGAGAGTGCTCCGGATTTTTCTTTTCTGTAAACCGTGCCCAACTCGGCCATCCTAAGAGGCAGCGAGCGGTAAGAGTGTCTGTTTGCCTGATAAATCAGGATATGAAAAGGACAGTTCATCGGTTTTACGATATACTGGTCATCTTCTTCATTTTCCTTTTGAATAAAGAACATATTTTCCCTGTAATGGTCAATATGACCCGATAATTCCCAGAGTTTTGACTTTGCAATCTGGGGCGTGTGCACAATGACATAGCCTCTCTTTCTGTGTTCCTGCCTCCAGTAGTTTTCAATTTCTTCCCTTACAACGGATAAATTCGGGTGCCAGAGTACAAGACCGCCGCCGATTTCTTCCCTTACCGAGAATAAATCAAGCTCTGCGCCGAGTTTTCTGTGGTCGCGTTTTTTTGCTTCTTCAAGCATTGTTAAATATTGATTGAGTTCTTCTTTTGTTTCAAACGCCGTGGCGTAAATTCTCTGGAGCATTTTATTTTTAACATCCCCGCGCCAGTACGCGCCCGCTACGGATAAAAGCTTAAATGCCTTTATGGGTTTTGTATTTTCAAGGTGAGGACCTGCGCAAAGGTCGTTAAAAAGTACATTTCCGTCTTTATCTTTTGTAAGGTAAAGCGTAGGGTTGTCGTTTCTGTGTTCTTCCAGAAGTTCTGCTTTATATATTTCGCCCTGTGCCTTAAATTCTTCGATTTGCTTATCCACATCGGGGATTACGTATTTTTCAAAAGTCAAATTTTGCTCAACAAGTTTTTTCATTTCTTTTTCGATATCTTTTAAATTTTCCTCGTTAAGCGTTGTGCCTTCAATATCAAAATCATAGTAAAAGCCGTTTTCAATAGCGGGACCTATTGCAAGTTTTGCATTCGGAAAAAGGTTTTGTACCGCCTGGGCCATAATGTGCGAAGCAGAATGTCTTAATGTCTGCAAATGTTCGTTGTTTTCCATAACTTCCTCATGATATTTAACAGTATTTGTTAAATATTCTAGCACTAACGCACCATAATATAAAGAAAAATTTAAAACCCTGATACATTGTTGTATCAGGGCTATACTCCTTTATCCATTTATCGTGTTTTAAATTTATTTGCGCTTTGCCATTTTAAAATTCATAACTGCTTTGTTGTTTGTTGCTATTAATTCCATTGAGTCCCAAAATTCATTTGGCGATAGTGTAGATTTTGCCTCCAGATTTACCGTAACTTTTTCTTGATATAGTTGTGCTAATTTTGCATCTAGGTCGTTAACTGCTGTCATCATAATCTCGTGTCTTCTTTCTCTTGTTTCCTGTCTACATATATATAAAGTATATACAAAGTATAGAATTGACATTTTTTTAAGATAATGTTACAAACATTTACACAAAATTTTTGTTTGTGCTAAAATCCTTACACGACAGCATTTTATTTGGAGAGGATATGAAAAAATATAGAATTGGCGTTGACATAGGCGGTACAAACATAAAAATAGCCCTTGTGGACTTACAGGGCAAAATTGTTTACTCTAATACTACGCCTACACGTGCGGATATGGGTTTTGAATATACAATTGCAAACATAAAACAGGCTATTTCAGACCTTATGAAAGAAACAAACTCGGACAGCTCAACCATTGAGTCAATCGGTTTCGGCTTTCCGGGGCAAATTGACTATCAGGCAGGAATTGTAAGGCTTTTGCCCAATATGCCGGGCTGGGTTGAAATTCCCGTTGCAAAAATTATGGAAGATGAATTTAAAATCCCGACACGCCTTGACAACGACGTTCGTGTGGCAACGCTCGGCGAACTTAAATACGGTGCGGGAAAAGGCTGTCAAAACCTTGTATGTATTACCGTCGGTACGGGCATAGGCTCGGGTCTTGTTCTTAACGGCAAACTGGTTCGCGGTGCAAAGAATGCCGCAGGTGAAATAGGACACATTAAAATGACCATGGGCGAAGGTCCTCTGTGCGGCTGCGGCGACTACGGCTGTTTTGAGGCTTACGCTTCGGGGCCTTCAATCGTTGCTATGGCGCGTGATTACATAAAAGGCGGCAAATCGTCCAAATTTAAAGAACTCGCAACGGAAGAACTAAGCCCCTATATTGTTGCTCAGGCTGCTCTTCAGGGCGATGTTGTTGCAAAAAGAATATACTCAAAAATCGGCGAAATAATAGGTATAGGCTTAACCTCGGTTATTAACCTTCTAAACCCCGAAAAAGTAATTATCGGCGGCGGGGTGGCTGATGCCGGAGATATTTTGCTCAATCCCATAAGGGAAACGGTTGCAAAAAGGGCAATGCCTATACAGGCGTCAAGTGTGGAAATTGTACCCGCGCAGCTTGGTAACACGGCGGGTGTCATCGGCGCAAGCCTGCTTATAGAAAGCTAGAATAAAGGAAATCTTATGCCCTTATATTTTTTCCGGGGTGAAGAAGATTATTTAATTGAAAGAGAAGTAAAAGCACTCAGACAAAAGGTTTTGGGCGAAAGTTTTGACGCCCTAAACTACAGAGTGCTTGATAACCCTGATTTTACGGCATTTGACGAGGCACTTCGCACGTCACCGATGTTTTTCGGAAATATTTTATATGTAATAAAGTGTGATAAATATTTTCTTGAAACAAAAAATAAAATAAAGCTCGACGACAAACAGACCGCAATGCTGTGCGACTCGCTTGAAAACATTGCGGACGGGGTGCATATACTGCTCTTGTGCCAGACGGAGCGCGGGGACAAGAAAAAGCCCGACAGCAGGAAAAAAATATATAAAGCCGTTGCAAAAACAGCTCAAATAAAGGAATTTCCGGCTTATCGCGCTTATGAGGACTATAAAATCGCGCCGATTTTAAAAAATCTGGCAAAAGAAAAAGATATAACGCTGAACAATGAGTGCATTATGCTGCTTATTGAATACTGCGGGGCGCAAATTAGAAATATTGATATGCAGCTTGAAAAGTTAAAAATATTCGCTTACCCAAAAAAACAAATAAGCGCGGATATGGTAAGGGAGCTTTGTTTTGCGGGCGAGGACATTTTTTTGCTGCCCGATTTAATTATAAAAAAAGACTATACAAAAGCGCTTGAACAGATTACAAAAATACTGCAAAAATCACACTATCTCGAGGTTTTAGGGTTTTTGCAGACGAGTTTTTTAAACCTTTTAAAGACAAAAGTCTTTGCGACAAATATGACGCCCGCTGAAATTTCAAGGAAAACGGGTCAACATGAATTTGTCGTAAAGAAAAATCTGGAAAAGCTCAAAAACGTTGACACCAAAGAACTCCTGAGGCTGAAATTAAACTTAAGCGAGGCGGAATATCATCTAAAAAGCGGACAGCTTGACCCTTTGTGCGCATTTAGCACAATGTTGTACAGGGAGGCTCAATGATAGCGAATAATTTAAAAACAGATTTTCCTTTTGTTTCAAATTACTTTGAACAGTTGTTTAAAGTAAATATAAAAAAATTCCCGCAATCAATTGTCTTTGAAGGGCTTGATGCCTATGCACAGTGCTTTTTCGCGCTTGAGCTTGCCCGCATTTTGAATTGTCTTGAAGGCGGGGAGGAAAATTGTCAATGCTTAAACTGCCGCTGGATTAGGGAAAATAAACACCCCGCGATAAATTTTGTTTCGCAAATTCATTTTAAACCGCAGGGGGATGACTCAAAAACCGTAATATCCGTGGCTCAGGCAAAAGAAATTGAAAAGTCGCTTCGAGAAACGTCCGACTACCACAGATTTTTTATATTCTTTGATGCAAAACAGGCACCGCCTGATTTAGAGCATAAAAATTCCCATAAAAACTATTCGCCCGAGGGTTACAATATCTGTCCCGATGAAAACTGGTATTTAGACCATATAAATCAAAAAACTTTTAACCCCTCCACGCCGAACGTACTTTTAAAATGCGTGGAGGAGCCGCCAGAGCGCACAACTTTTGTCTTTTTGACTAAAAATCGGGCAGATTTAATAAATACGATTGTTTCGCGCTCGCAGTGTTTTAAGCTGCCAACGAGCGTAAAAAGGCAGGATTTTGGCTTTATTTTGCCTTATTTTGAAAAGTATCCCTCAATGCCGCTTTCCTGCGCGCTGAATTCAAGCGAAGAATTGCAAAATTACATTAAAGAAAACGAAATGCCTGTAGATTTGCTTCTTGATACAATTCTTTCTTATTTAAGTTTTGAGCTTAAAAATGCAGACAGTGCGGGTTATGTTTTAAAACTGAAACAGGATATAAAAGCGCTTTCCGAGGCAAAAAGGCATCATAGCGCACAGATGTCCGATAAAGTCGTGCTTGATACCCTGTTTTTAAAGATGGCGGGTGATATAAAATGAAATACATTGCTTTTTCGCTTCCGACGGGAATTGGTGCTCAAATCGGCGGATATGCGGGCGATATTGGGTATATTGTAAGAGAGTATTCAAAATATTTTAAGGTTGTTGTAAATCCAAATGCCGTAAACGGCGGGATTTTAAGCGCAATTAATCAAAACATGCTCTATGTTGAAGGGTATAATTTTGATGAGTTTTTATGCGGCAGGGTAAAATTAAAAGAGGTTGAAAGACAGAATAAGACAGGTGTTCTATTTGACCGTGAAATACCCGAAAATGTGCTAAACGTGCATATAAATACAATTAACGCCCTGAGGGTGGTTCAGGGGCTTGATATTATGGAGCCAAAGTATACAAAAGAGCCTGCCGGAGTGAGTTTTTCAATAAATAACAACATATCATCAGGTACGATTTTAAACCCCGACACTCTGCTTGAGGGAGCAAAAGAGCTTTTAAATTCGGGAGCGCAGGCGATTGCCCTTGTGTGTTATTTCGGATGTGACGCGGATAGCGAGGATTATTCAAACGGCACGGGAATTGACCCCATCGGCGGCGTTGAGGCTGTTATTTCGCACCTTGTATCAAAAGAGTTAAAAGTTCCCTGTGCCCATGCTCCTGCGTTTTGCGATATTGAAATATCAAATAAAACGGAAAACCCGAAAGTAGCTTCTGAGTGCATATCTTCCACATATTTACCCTGTGTTATACAGGGGCTAGAACATGCGCCTTTAATTTCAAAAAACGAAGGCATAGATGTGCGCGATATAGAATGTCTTGTTGTTCCAAACGGCGCACTCGGCTCAAAAGCCGTACTCGGGGCGCTTGAAAATAATATAAAGGTATGTGCGGTTAATAATCCTTCTAAATTAAATATAGGATGTAGCGAGCTTAAAAGTAGTGATATACTTTGCTTTGATACATATAAAAATTGTCTTGAATATTTAGTAAGGGTTTAGAATATGAAAAAATTAAAATACGCTTGGACTATGGCAGAGCTTGTTGTTACAATACTCATAATCGCGGTGATTATGATTTTATCCGTTCAAACAATCAAACCGAAACTGCTCAAAACTACGCCTTATATCTATGCTGCGGTTAAAAATTTGGGCGATGCCGCAAAATATGTGCTTGCCGATAACTCTGTTTCAAGGCTTCCTGATGGTCCCGTGGATATTCCCGTAGCCGATTCAAATCAAACCTGTGTCGAAATGGCAGAGGCAATGAGCTTAATTGGCGACTATAACTGTGTAAGAACTTTTGATGCCGCTCCTGCTGACGGCGAAGGCGCTGTAGGAAACCCTAATTTTCAGGTGGCAAACTTAATTTCATATTCGGGTTTACAAAAGGATTTTACGCCGACTTACAGAGGTTCGGCGTCCTCGGCTGCACCCTGTATGACGGTTGCCGCAGGCATGAAAGACATTATGATTGATATTGACGGTGATTCGGGCAAAAATAAAATCGGCGAAGACCAATTCCCCGCAAAGCTTTTAGATACCGGTGAAGTAATCCCCGGAACATGCTCCGATATCGCACCGGGTGCTACACCTTCCGAGTGCGGCGCTACGGCTTTTGAAAATCCTACCTTTACAAAACACCCCGACTGTGACTCGGATACCACGGTATATATAAACGAAAAAGAGCCTTTCGCCTATACCGTTTATAAGTCACGCCCCGTAACGGATGAAGAAATCGCATCGGGCAACTACAGGACGGATGACAGAATAACGGAAGTATTAAGAATTGATGATGAAAGTAAAATTGAGATAAGCTTTGCGGAAGCTGATTGTCTTGCAAGGGGAAATGTCCTTACCCGTACACAGTGTGCATATTTGGGGTATGAACCTGCCGATGAGTGTTTAGAGGATGGTACATTTTGTATAGTAAGGCAGTCAAAACCCGTTTCTTCGGGGCTGTTCTCCATCCCGTTCTAGTTTTTAATCTTAAATATTTTAAAAAACCATGCCTTGCTTTGGCATGGTTTTTTGTTTGAGTGTTAAATGAAATTATTTTTATTAAGTATGGTAATATACCCACAGGTGCCTGTTTTCAAGCGTTTTTTAAGAATGATGAAGATATATATATGTTAATTTTAGTGTATTTTATAAAATCCACTAATAAATGGATGTACAGACACTTCTACAAGTGTAAAATGTATACAAAAGGGAAAAAATGAATTTATCCGTTGCCTAAAATGGGTGTTTTGGTTTACTATATATAGTGTAGTTGAAACACAAAAACGGTTTATAGGTGAGTTACAAAAGGTCAACCAAGACCTTGCGGAGGCAGAATTGTTAGAAAACGGTTACATTCAGATTTATACAGGAGATGGAAAAGGCAAGACTACGGCTTCTCTCGGTTTGGCTCTAAGAGCTCTGGGGCACGGCTGGAAGGTCATGATTATCCAGTTCGCAAAAGGCGATCAGGGTACCACATACGGCGAAATTGCTTCATCTCACCGTTTTAGCGACAATTTGGAAGTGCGCCAGTTTGGACTTGATAGAGTGTGCTATTCACACAATATGAATATCGGCAAAAAAAGGCTGGGAATGCGCCAAGGAAGCAATAATGAGCGGCAGATACGGTCTTGTTATTTTAGATGAGATAAATATATGCATTGATATGGGTATGATAAAAGTACAAGATGTTAAAAATACACTTTTGAATAAACCAAAAAATCTTGAAATAGTTTTAACAGGCAGAAATGCTCACCAAGAACTTATAGCAATGGCTCATTTGGTTACTGAAATGCAACCTGTTAAGCACTATTTTAACATCGGTGTAATGGCAAGAAGGGGTATCGAATATTAAGAATATTGAATTTATTTGATGTATTAAATATTTATGCTACAATAATAACGGAAAGATTTTTTTAATGGGGAAATGGGGGTTTTGTAAAAACTCCCTTTTTTTTATTCCCCGATTAACTTTTTTACTCCCCTATCAGCGTAAGTTTTTCTTTCCGGCTCAGATGTTTTATTTTGTATTCTTCTTTCAGAGCGTCGTTTTTGCTGTTAAATTCTTTTACATAAACAATTTTCTCGGGCTTGTGCGCTCTTGTATATTTTGCGCCCCTGCCTTCAAGGTGCTCGCGAAAACGTTTTTGAACATCGCGCGCAATGCCGCAGTAGAGCGTGTTATCTCTGGTTTGTAAGATGTAAACGTAATATTTCATCCAACACCTCCGAAACTTCTTTGTAACTTTCCAGCCTTACAAGGCACTGTCTGTATTTTGAGGCATCTTTAACGGATGAGATATAGAAATTATAAAATTTTCTCATAAATTTTATTCCGTTTTTCTCGCCTCTAAGTTCAACTTCGCCGTTTATATGCTCTTTCAGTATTTTAATTTTTTCCGCTAAATCGGGCGGGTTAATTATTTCGCCCGTTTTAAAGTAATGCTCGATACGTCCTGCTAAAGTCGGGTCGCCCATAAGCCCCCTGCCGATACTTATGCCGTTTGCACCCGTAATTTCAAGACATTTTTTTGCATCTTCAATTGATTTTATATCTCCGTTTGCAAAATAGGGTATTTTCAACTCTCCCTTAAGCTGTGCAATTTTTTCCCAGTCTGCACTAAGGGAGTACATCTGCGAGCGGGTTCTCCCGTGAACCGTTACAAAATCCACACCTGCATCTTCCAGAGTTTTTGCAAATTCGACAAAATTTATCTCATCCTGGCTCCAGCCGAGGCGAAATTTAGCACTCAGGGGCACGCTGATTACATCCTTTATTGCTTTTACAATATCTGCGGCAAGTTTCGGATTTCTCATCATGGCGGCGCCGTCCGTACCCTTTACAACTTTATTTACGGGACAGCCGAAGTTTAAATCGATTACACTTGCGCGCCCGTTTAAAAATTCGGCCGCGCGCGCCATAATGTGAGGCTTGTGCCCGCTCAACTGAAAAGAGAGAGGGTATTCGCATTTGTCGTATTCAATAATCAGGGTTTTTTGATTGTTTACAAGCGCCTCGGATGAAATCATCTCTGTGGTAAGGAGGGTGTCTTTTGAGTATTTCCTTACAAGTTTTCTGTATACAATGTCGGATATGCCCGCAAGGGGCGCCTGAATAAGTTTTGTTTCCATTATTTTGTGTTTAAAAATTCTCTCAACTCTGCTGCTCTGTCTGTTGCAAATTTTGTGTATTCGTCGCTTACCCCTTCTTTTGTTTTTAATTCAAGGAATTTATCGTAATTTACAACCGCTTCTTGATATTTTTCAAGGTTATCAAGTCCGAGTGCATATGAATAGTACGCAAGCGCAAAGGAATTGTCGGAGTCTATTGCAAGTTTAAACTGCGCATTTGCTTCTTTTTGGTTTTTTTGCTCCTCAAAAATTAAACCCTTGTAGTATAGCGCATATGTGTTTTTGGAATTTTGGGAGAGTATTTTGTTTAGCAGCGCAAGGGCTGATGTAAAGTCTTTTTGTTCGTACTTTTCAATGGCACTCTCTAAATCAGCCGCCGTCATAGCACTTTTTATGGCTGACATTGCCGCTTTTGCATTTGTGTTATTTGAGTTCAGGGACAATATTCTGTTTAAAAGCTCAAGCGCTTTTGTTTGATTGCCAAGCTCGTTGTATGACATGGCGCAAACATAGAGCACGTCTTGATTTTTAGGGTTGTTTTGCAGTACTTTTTCGTAATACAAAACGGCGTTTTGGTAATCTTTTAATTCATAATAGCAGTTTGCAACGGCTATTTGTACCTCGGGTGTCTGCGGGTTGATTTTCAGATAATTTTCAAGGGCGCCTTTAAAGTCTGCATTCTTGTAAAGTTTTGTCGCCGTTTCATAAGTTTGCCCCGCCTGTGACTTTAAGAGTGTGTCTTTTTGGGTAAGAAGTTCAGCCCCGTAGGGGATTTGCGCAATACCCTGATTTAGTGTATCAAGGGCGCTTTGATAGTCGTTTTGCAGCACATATATCTGGGCTATGTTAATGTAGTTTTCCTGTTTTTTGGGATTTAGCGCCATTGCGCGTTTGTAGTATGTAATTGCTTCGTCATATTTCTTTTGTTTGTGCATTTCATAAGCGTATGCGTACTGCAGATTATAGTTTTGCGGATTTGAATTTGCCTCAAGCATCATGTAGTTATACTTTTGCTCGGGCGTAAATTTATTTGCAACAATATTTGCTATAGCGCTCTTTGCACTGTTGTCATCCGGTTTTACGGCAAGTATGGCTTTATATTGGGCAATTGCGTTTTTATAGTCTTTTTGCGCCTCATATGCCGCGGCTTTGTAGTTGATTATTTCAGCATCGTTGGGATTTTTTGCGAGTATTTTGTCATACTGTGCCATTGCCATTGCGTTTTGACCTTGAGCCATATAGAGTGAAGCAAGGTTTAAATTTGCGGTTTTGTCGTTCGGTGCAAGCGAAAGAGCTTTTATGTACTGATTTTTAGATGAGGCGTAGTCGCCTTTCATCTGAAAGACTGTGCCGAGATTAATGTAAGCCTGAGGGTCATGCGGATTGCTAAGTGTTCTTGAGCGCCAGAGATTTTCAAGTATATCAAGCAGCTCCGCGTTTTTTTCGCCGTATTTCAGGGCTAAATTATACTCCTGTGCCGCCGCTTCCTCGTTGTTTACTTCATCCAAGATTATTGCGTACTTAAAGTGCAGCTTTGCACTTTCGGGCTCAGCCTTAAGAGCGTTTCTGTAGCTTTCTATTGCGCCGCCTTTGTTGTTTAGAGCCTTAAAGATATCGCCCGCATTTTCAAGGGCATCTTTTTCAAATTGGGCATTATTTAACGTTAAAAAGTCATAAGCCGCTGCAGGCAGTTCGCCCTGTGCGCGGAGATTTTTTGCATTTTGAAACTTTTGCTGCGCGTTCAAATTGCCTTCATATTTTTTTTGCAGAGAAGAAAGACTGTTTTGGGTGGAGTTTGCCATAGAGTTAAGCTGTGCCGAGTTTTGCTCGTTTTCCCAGAATTTCATGTAAAAAAGTGCACTTTTAAGGTCAACTATTGCCTTTTTCGGGTTTTTTTCCTCATTCAAATAGTAGTCTGCGCGTGCAAGGTACGCACTGCACAGCGACTGTCTTACTGTGGCATCGTAAGGCTGGAAGCGCAAAACTTTTTTAAATTCTATTATGGCAGAGGAATACTTTTTGTTTTTCAGATAAGAAACACCGTTGTTGAAGTACAGGTTATACTTCTGGATTTCTTCCTGTGTCGGCTGGGCGGCGTATGACAAATTTGTGAAAAATAGCATAAGCGCAGCTGCCACAACAGGTATTTTTTTCATATTCTCCGACCTTTCGATAAACTTTCCTCTTGCATAATGATTATAATACAATACAATTTTTTTTCATACCCTAAAATATTGTTTTTGGTATTATTTATTTATAGTGCAGTCTTTGAGGTGGAATTTTGAAAACAGAATTTATTAATCACAATAAAAATTCGCTTATACTGTTTTTTTGCGGCTTTTATACCGATGCAAACTGCTTTATAGAGTTTGATAACGGCAAAAATGACATACTTTTTGTTTACGATTACTCCGATATGATTGATAACCCTATTGAATATTTTGACTTTTTAAATTATACGCGCATAAGTGTAATTGCATATTCTTACGGTGTCTGGGCGCTTAACTATGTATATAATCAGGATGTTTTACCGCAAATTGACTCAAGCTGTGCAATAAGCGGGACTTTTTACCCTGTTGACAACGAATACGGAGTAAATGAAAAAGTGTATGAACTTATGGCGCACTCGCTGAATTCCGACACTATAGAAAGATTTGAACAGAAGATGGCTCTCGGGGCATCATCTGCGCTGAATATAAAAAAAGCAAACAGGGAGATTAAAAATCTGGCGGATGAGCTTTCAAACATAAGAACACTCTCTAAGAACACATGGTTTAAGAAAAATTTTAACTTTGACAAAGTAATTTTGACAAAAAAAGACAGGATTTTCCCCTACTCCTCGCAGGTAAATTTCTGGGCGGCGCACAAAAACAAACTGGAGCTTGAGTGCGGACATTTCCCGTTTTTTGAATTTAAGGATTTTGATGAAATTCTTGAAAGTTAGCCTATGATAAATGTTCCCGACTTTTCAAAAGCAAAAGAAACATACAGGGACAGTGCCTTTGTGCAGGGCAAAATGGCGCAGACACTGTGCGAGTTGTGCGCCAAGCACTTTGGAGCGGATTATAAAAAAATTCTTGAAATAGGCTCGGGCACGGGACTTTTGACAGATAAAATCGTTAAAAATTACAACTTTTGCGAATTTATTCTAAATGACCTGACAGATAATTATACGGGCTATGACTATCCTTTTTTAAAGGGTGATGCAGGTGTGCTGGATTTGCCCGTAAGTTGCGATTTAATAATATCGGGAGCGTGTTTTCAGTGGATTTTTGATATTGAAAACTTTTTTAATAAGTTAAAAAAATCACTCTCAAATATAGGAGTCCTTGCTTTCTCAAGTTTTGGGGAGGATAATTTTTATGAGTTCAAAACGCTTGAAAATCTCGGGCTTAACTATTGTAATTATTCGCAAGTCCTTGCCCGCTGCGGGTATAGGGTGGTTGAGTATGAAAGAGAAAAAATAACTCTGTATTTTAAAACCCCGAAAGAAGTTCTGAGACATATTAAATCAACGGGCGCGGCGCTGCCCTCTCATAAAAACTGGACAAGAGCTTCGCTAAAGTCTTTTGAGGACAAATATACGGAGCTTTTCGGTGATGAAAAAGGCGTTACTCTTACCTATAATCCGATTTATATACTTGCAAAAGCTAAATGACGTATGCAAGCAAAAGTTCGCGAGATGCCTTTGTAGAGTTGATTTTTTGGAGTGCTCTTTTTTCTATCTGCCTTACGCACTCTTTTGTAACGCCATAAATGCTGCCGATTTCTTCCAGAGTTTTTCGCGTGCTTTCATTCAGCCCGAAGCGCATTGTTATGACTTCTTTTTCTCTTGTTTTTAAGCACTCAAGCGCTCTGTTTATGTCGTTTTTAAGCTGTTTGTCGGTTATGCTTTTTTCTACGTTTTGTTTCTCATCTTCAATTATTTCGCCAAGGCTCATTTCTCTTGTACCTGAAATACTGCTGATTTTCTCAAAACCTGTTTCAAGCGAGAGCGCCTTGTTGTACGCGTTTAGAAAAGTGTCGATTTTTTCTTCGCTCATCCCTATTTCGCGAGCCGCAAGCGCACTGTTTATTGTACATCCGTATTTTTTTTCAAGAGTGTCTTTGGCTTTTTTGTATCTTGATAATGTTTCCTGAATGTAAACGGGTATTTTCATGCAGTATGATTGCTCTGAAATTGCTTTAAACATTGACTGTTTTATCCACCAGACCGCGTATGTGGAAAATTTATAGCCGAGTTTGGGGTTAAATTTGTCCGCCGCAATCATAAGCCCCAAATTACCCTCCTGAATTAAGTCACAGAAGCTGAGAGTGGTTGTGTGTATTGATTTTCTGGCAACATTAAACACAAGCCTTAAATTTGCCTGCACCAGCCTTTTTTTGGCTTCAATATCCCCCGATAATATTTTTTTTGCAAGTTCTTTTTCTTCATTTGCGCTCAGCTGCGGGTATTTTGAAATTTTTTTTATGTAGCTGCCCAAATTTTCATCAAAATTAATTATCCTCGCACATTGAAAGTAGGGTTTTTTATTTACTGAATTTTTCATAACGACAATCTCCTTGTACATAAGATACTTTCTAACCTTTTTAATTTTTGCACGCCGCGCGGCGCCCGTCGGGCGTGCGTTTTTTAAATAAGACATAACAAATTTTAAGGCTCAATAAGCCTTAGCTTAAAATATTTTAAGGGAATAACAACAACTGATATACTAAATATATCTATAATATATCACCGGAGAAAACAAATAACAACCCTTATTTTAAGAATTGTTAAGAAAACTCGCACAAATTACTAAAATCTTAACGCTTCTTAATAAAAGATTTTTCAAAAGTCCCCTTACGGCGCGCTCTTTAGCTGCATTGTTAAGTTTTGTAACGATAGGGTGTCAAAAATGGCAATTATTTAATTGCGAAATACTTTATATATATGTAAGAGATAAACACGATATAACGGATATTTTCTATAAGATATACTTTCTAACCAACACACACTAACCTTCACTTCACACAACGAGGAATTCCAAACAAGTATTCCGAGGGGCTTTTGATTACCAAAAGCCTTTTTCTTTATGTAAAAATATTTTTGTGTTAATATCCTCTTGTAAATATAAGAGGATTTTTTTATGCCAAATATCATAGAAGGTAATTTATATGCAAACCCCGCGGACAAGTTTTGTATTGTAGTTTCAAGGTTTAATGAATTTATAAGTTCAAAACTTCTGGAAGGCGCGCTCGATTCTTTTGTGCGTCTTGGTGCAGATAAAGATAATATAGATGTAATTTGGGTGCCGGGGTCTTTTGAAATTCCTCTTATGGCTAAAAAAGCCGCACAGACAAAAAAGTATCGCGCCATTGTTACTCTGGGCGCTGTGATTAAAGGTTCAACAAGCCACTATGACTATGTTTGCGCGGAAGTATCAAAAGGTGTGGCAAGTGTGTCGCTGTCGGAAGGCCTGCCCGTAATTTTCGGCGTGCTTACGACGGATAACATTGAACAGGCGATAGAGCGTGCAGGTACAAAAGCCGGAAACAAAGGCGCAGATGCCGCAAAAAGCGCTATTGAGATGGCAAATTTAATTTCAAATCTTTAAAAATCAATCTTTAGATTTAGTTTTATTTTAAACCCAAAGGTTGATGATACTCTTTTAAAATCAGGTTAGAGTTTTACTATAGGCATGAACAATAAACTGATTGGGGAGAGTATTTAGATTTTATGTTACGGATTTGTGTATTAAATATTAAAAAGGCGCTGTTTTTACTTTTTGCGTTTTTTGCGCTCTGTGTTTCGGTCTGTGCAAAAGAAAGCCTTATAACATCGGTTGCAATTTCTCAGCCCGAGGAATTAAACGGAGCTTATCAGCTGAGTATCAGTGCTGATAAACCCGTAGAATACAAGCAGAAAGTACTTTCGCAAAACAGCATGTATTTTGATTTAAAAAATGCTCTAAGCACTGATAATCTGGATACAATTTACGATAACGTGTCCGGAATTGATGCACTTATTGTTCAACAGCTTGAAAACGGCAAAGTAAGGATTTATATAAACGGCGAAAATACAAGCGACACAAGACTCGTATTTAAAACAAAAACAAGCGTTGCCAATGCGCAAAATAATCAAATAGTTATTAACCGCCCGATGAGAGAATACCGCCCGACAAACGATATAAACGAATATGCCATGCAGGAAGATATCAACTGGGATGAAAATTCCTTCAATCCCGAACATCTTCTGGGCTCATTCTTTGGAATTTTTGACAAAAAATCCGATATGACTCTTGTTGTATGCCTCTTACTTCTTGTCGGCTGTGTGGTCGTTTCAAAGAAACTGTTTGCAAAAGTTAAACTGCAGGAGGAACCCCTTATCGGCTTAAGCTCCGCATACAAAGAAACGCAAAGCGAAAACAGGCCCTCTGCTGCGGGAGTTAAACCTCAAAGAGTACAAACATCGGGATATCAGCCGCAAAGACCTCTGCGCGATTATTCAAAATTTGTGTCAAATGCCTACAACGGCAATCCCGCACCAAGAAAAAGCGGTGCTGCAAATATGCCAAAAAATCCTATTCAACACAATTATGCTCTCGGTGCGTACAAAAACTCGCAAAAAAATCCCTACACGACAAATACGCTTCAACATAAGCAAAATGTTGCTCCCATGTATCAAAAAAGAGTTCAGGCTCCTTCTTTGGACTTTATCTCAAAAGCCCCCGGGGTTCAAAATGCAATTCCAAAGCCTGCTCAAAAACAGGGTGCAAGTGTTGAGAATATAAAATTTCTGGAATCCGTTACAAAAATTTATGAACAGAGCGGAAGAAAAGATTTGGCACAGGGGCTGAAAGCCGGAATAAACAAAAGAAAATCGGCAGTATAAGTTTTAATGACTAATAATACTCAACCAACAGCCTCATTTATTTTGGGGCATTTTTTTATAAAATGATTAATTTACATATTGTTTTGGCGTGTTGTTTAATATATAATCAGATAAGTTGGCGTTACGGAACATCTTAAATGGAACTAAAAGCTTACAGTAAAAATGATTTATTACAAAAGCTGGCGCAAAGCGGCTTCTTTGTAGATTACCTGACTCTGGATTCGTTTCTTGAAAAATACAAGATTGAAGCCATCTTTGAAGATGAAAACGGTAACGAATTTTTTGATGTAAGCTCGTACAATATACTTGTTCAAAACGTCTTAAAGAAAAGTGTCGAGTCAATTCAGGAACAGGAGCAATCTCCCGTACAGTCACCCACACAATCTTCCGTATATTCCCCTGTGCATTCATATATACAGCCTGATGTACAGTCACCCGTACAGTCACCCGCTCAACCAAATACACAGGCGCAGGAAACAGTTGTTATGCAGACAGAGCCTGCAGCTCCTGCCGGTGCGTCCGATAACGCCGCACAAACAGGTACGGAGCAGAGCGTTTCTCAGGAAGCACAGGGCAAAAAACCTGAAAGAACTTTGCTTGAGAGTATAAAATGGTACCGCTGGGATGATATTTCATCGGATATTGCAGATGCCGAACAAAAAGACGATGCCATAATAGTCGACGGGCAAAGCCAAACAGTTCAAAACGGCGCAGATACTCCTTATGAGGACAACGAATCAATTCCGATTGCGCCTTATCAAAATATTTCTCAGAATGAACAGAAGCAAAGTGCAAGTACATACCCGCAAATGTTACAATTTGGCACCTCTGCGGCAAACAGGGGGGCGGAAGAACTGCAGACGCAAGCAGCACAGCAGAGCGAAGCGGGTCTTAGCGAGCATATGAAAAACGAGATAAGCAAAATAGCCGCTTCAAATGATGATAATGAGGAAGATTTTGACGACATAGCTTTAATTTCCGAATCCCTTCAGGCTCAGGAAAAATTCCAAAAGTACATAGCCGATGAAATCGCAAGAAACAATCTGAGTGTTCTTGAAGCGAAGCGTGACAACGCTTTTAAGTTCGATATTTCGGAAAAAACCCTGAATATGATTGCCCGTACAATCGCCAAAAAAATCGCAAAGCAGGTTTCGGTACTTTTAACGGGTGAAAAGGGTAACAATGCAAAGCTTTTAGAGTACCAAAGCAAATACAGCGAACTGGAGGTCAGGGCAAAATTACTTGAGGAGCAAAACAAAAAACTGAAACTTTTACTTGCAGAATCAAATAAAAATCTTAACTCGTACAAGCCGACATTTTTCGGACTGTACCGCTTTGTCCGCAAAAAGAATAAGAAAAGAAGCTAACCATGAATATCGTAATAATGTTAATTTTAATAAGCCTTTTGGTTCTGGTGCATGAGCTGGGACACTATCTGGCGGCACGCGCTTTCGGTATTCAGGTTTCACACTTCGGTCTGGGGCTTCCCATCGGTCCGATACTTTATGAAACAAAATGCGGCGACACAAAAATAACCGTCCACGCTTTTCTGCTCGGCGGCTACGTTTCTTTTCCGGATGATGACGAAGAAAACGAGGACACAAAGGACCTCCCGCCCGATTCTCCAAAACGCTTCAAAAACAAAAAACCCTGGCAAAAAGCCGTTGTTGTTTCGGCGGGCGTTTTTGCAAACGTCGTGTTCGCGCTTTTTCTTGTAATGTTTTGCGCGGCTTATTATCATAAACTGCCAAGCAGCAAATACGATGTATATATAAAAGACTTTGCCCCCGAGGTTAAATCAAACATAGCGGACTCGGGACTAAAACCGGGAGATAAGATAGTCAGCGTAAACGGTTCAAATATTATAAACTCTTATCAGTTTATTTTCCTTGTTCAAAAAAGTAAATTCTTCGATGGGCTTGTTTCCTCGGATATTTTTGAAAACAAACTTTCGGAACTAAAAAAGCTTAATCCGAATATCCAAGATAAAATAAAAACGGGGGAAAAAATTAAACTTCCGCAAATGACACCCGAGGCTCAGGTAAAAGTCAGCAACAATGTTTTAATAGGCATAGAAAAATACGAAACGGATGAAATTGAACTTACAAAAGAGCAAAAGGCGCTAAGCACTCTGCTTGACGGGAAAAAAGAGTTCACGGCGGATAAAGAATACAATTTGAATGATGTTGCCTATGCACTCTCTGACAGTTACAAGCCCTTGAGTATTACTGTTTTAAGGGATGGCAAACAACTCGCTTTTGATAATTTAAAAACTTCAAAAGACGGGCTTCTGGGTGTAAAACTCGAAGCAAATGAGATTTTTATCCCCGTTAACAATCCCCTTGAGGTTATAACGCATTCCTGGGATTATCTTGTCGTAAATACAAAACTTATGCTTCTGGGGCTCTGGCAGCTTGTAAGCGGTAAAATTCCGCTGAGCGATATGCACGGAATTGTCGCGATTACAAAAGTCGGCGGGGACATAATAGAAAACTACGGAATGCTCAAGGGGTTTTTGTTGAGTGCCATAATAAGCATCGACCTTGCGATAATCAATCTTTTGCCTATACCGGCGCTTGATGGCGGGCATTTAATGTTTTTGGCGCTTGAAAAAGTTGTGGGCAGGGAATTGGATGAAAAAATCGTAGAAGGTGTATCAAGAGTCTTTTTCACCCTTTTAATACTTCTTATGATATATGTGGTGTTCAATGATATTTTTGCGCTTGTAACAAAACAGCTTTAAAATGCGCCTCTGTACTTGACGTTAATGTACGCCCATGCTATATTTAAGCCATAGTAAGCTAAAAGAAGAAGAAGGAGGTGAAAATATGCCTGAGGTAAGAGTTCGCGAGAACGAAAGTATTGAAAGCGCACTTAAAAGATTTAAAAAGAAAATCCAAAAAGCCGGTATTTTATCGGAAATTAAGCGCAGAGAAAGGTATGAAAAGCCTTCTGTAAAGAAAAAACGCAAGTCTGAAGCTGCACGCAAAAGACGCGTTTAATATGTATAAATCAAAGGGGATTAAAAATCCCCTTTTTTAAAAAGGAGTAAAATATGGCAAAAGACTGCAGTTTTGATGTTGTTTCGGAATTCGACAAACAAGAGCTGGTAAATGCTGTTGATCAGGTTAAAAGAGAGCTGAATTCAAGGTTTGACCTTAAAGGCTCAAATTCCGATATTACTCTTGATTCCGATAAAACAATCACAATTACGACAAGCGATGATTTAAAATTAAGAAACATTCTGGATATTTTGCAAACAAAGATGATAAAAAGAAATTTGAGTATCAAAATCCTTGATGCTCAGGCGCCCGAGGCAGCTTTGGGCGGAAATGTAAGACAGGTTTTTAATCTTAAAAAAGGTCTGTCACAGGAGCTTGCAAAGAAAATCACCGCCGCAATAAAAGACTCAAAACTCAAGGTGCAAGCCTCAATTCAGGGCGAGCAGGTGCGTGTCAGCGGCAAGAGCAAAGACGATCTTCAAGATGTCATAAAACTTTTAAGAGAAAAAGAGGACAGTTTTAATATACCGCTCCAATTCACAAACTACAGGTAATATGGAATTAAATCTTAAAAATACTGCAATTATTTACAATCCTGAAATAGAAGGTTCGCGCGAGTTTTCAAAAAAAATCGCCGATAAACTTGAAAACTCAAAAATTCACACGCTGGATGATATGCCTCAGGGTCCCGACTTTGTAATTGTTGTGGGCGGGGACGGCACGTTATTGAAGTGTGCAAGAAAATACTGTGAAAGCGATACCCCTATTTTTGGTTTTAACATGGGGCGTCTGGGGTTTTTGGCACAGGCGCTGCCAAGTGAAGTAGATAACGTCATAAACAAAATTAAATCGGGCGATTTTAGAGTAGAAAAGCGTATTATGCTCAAATGCCACACCACGGGCGCTGTTGCGCTGAATGATATGGTAATAAGGGGCGCTGCTTTTTCAAGGACTTCAACTCTGAACTTATACATAAACGGTATAAAACTCTGCTCTTACCTTGCGGACGGGCTCATTATCTCTACCCCGACAGGCTCAAGCGCCTATGCGCTCTCTGCGGGCGGACCGATAATCGCGCCCAATATCGAATGTTTTGTAATTGTTCCGATATGTCCGCATACTCTAAATGCGCGCCCGATTGTTATTCCGTCGAATGAATACATTAAAATAACCACTCTTGAAGCTCCGAAAGACTTTAAAATTACAGCCGACGGGCAGGATGCAAGGATTATAAAAAATGAAATTTGTGTTGAAAAACACACAAAATATGCCAGACTTTTATTGTTAAACGACAACAAAAATCATTTTTATGATATTTTAAGAGAAAAACTCCACTGGGGGATGGCTCCGAATAAGTAATGATTAAATCTATATTAATTAAAAATTTTATACTGATTGATGAACTGTTTTTGGAATTTGAAAACGGTTTTAATGTTTTGACGGGCGAAACGGGCGCGGGCAAAAGTATTATATTAAAGGCGATTGACACTGTTATGGGCGCAAGGGTGCAAAAAGACGTAATTTTTAACAAAGATAAACCCGCACTCATTGAAATAACTTTTTTGCACTCAAAAAAAGATTTGAACAATCTGAAAGACTTTGACCTTGCGCCAGAAACGGTTATCTCGCGCGAAATCGGTCTTAATTCCCAAAAAATAAGGCTCAACGGCGCCCTTGTAAATCTTGAAACAATAAAAGAACTAAGAGAACATCTGCTTGATATTCACTCTCAAAATCAAAGCTATACTTATGTTTTGCCAAAATACCACATAGAGCTTCTTGACGCGTACTGTAAAAACTCGGACAGCAGTTTTTCCAAAAACCTTTCGGAGTACGAGAAAAATTACAGAGAATTTTCGGATGTATCAAAAAAACTTGCACAACTTAAGGAAAATAATTCAAAAAATCTTCAGGAAACAGACTTTTTAAAATTTCAAATTAATGAGCTTGACTCCGCGGCAATCTTTGAAGGCGAGGAAGAAGCGCTGAATGGCGAGCTTGATGTTTTATCAAACATTCAATCCTTAAAAGAAACAACATACAGCCTTTACTATTCTCTCGGGGGCGATGACGGAGTGTGCGACGCCCTGTCTAAAATGAAGGCTGCACTCTGCGGCGCGGCGGATTGCGACAAAAAATTGGAGGAAGTGCAAAATGCGTTTATCGAGGCGCATGAAAATCTGAAATTTTGCAGCGGTTTTCTGAGGGAATATTCGCAAAATCTCGAGGACAATCCGCAGAGATTAAACGAAATTAATGAAAGATTATCCTTGATATTAAAATTAAAACGCAAATACGGCGATGTTTTTGAGGCAAGAGAAAACCTCGGGCGCAGGTTGAGTGAAATAGAGAGTGATTTTTCTTCTTTTGATGAGCTTGAACTTAAAAAAGCACAGCTTGAAAAAGAAATTGAGTCGCTTTATAAAAAACTCTCCGAAACAAGACATAAGAAGGCTCGGGAACTTTCCGACATGATAGTTTGCGAGCTGAGAAAGCTGGAGCTGTCAAAGGCTGAGTTTGAAATACGGATAAAAGAGAAACAGCCCGATATAAAAGGGATTGACGATGTTGAATTTTTAATTTCGACAAACGTGTCCACAGCGCTTGCACCGCTTGCAAAAGTAGCCTCGGGCGGGGAAATTTCCCGCGTAATGCTTGCAATCAAGACGGTATTTGCAAAAGTTGACATGGTTTCAACCGTAATTTTTGATGAAATTGATACGGGTGTGTCGGGAAAAGCTTCGGGTGCGGTTGCCGACGAAATTGCAAAACTTTCCGAAGATATTCAGGTTTTTGCAATTACTCACCAGCCGATAATTGCCGCCCGCGCAAATGCGCATTTTTACATCTCAAAAAGTCAGGATGGCGCAACAAAAGTGTGCGCAAAAAAACTCACGGACGAAAAAGAAAAGCTCGAAGCCATTGCGGCGCTTGCCTCGGGTGAGGTCAACAGTATTTCCGTGTCGTTTGCGAAAGAGCTTTTGAAATCTTAACTTTTGTTAAAAGCTTGACAAATATAATTGTATATTTTTTTAATTCCTGTTAAAATCAAGCTATATTAGTTTATTGCCAAACACGAAGAAGGATTTTTGAGAATGAAGGTTAATTTTATCGTTGCAGGCATCCCCGTTAAAAATGCCCTTTTGGGGGGAGTATTTGCGCAGAAAAATTCCCCGGCAAAAAGTAATTTTGCAAGCGCACAAGATGTTTTTGTTAAATCGGCACCCGCATTTACGGGTACGGATAATAAAGAAGATTTGCGTCAGGATGTCATTGACGAAGGTGCGGACGGTATTACATCCTGTCTGACTTTGTATGCAAACCCTTACTCTTATGCCTCAGGCTATAAAATGCCTACACATGCAAGTTTTGATAACTGTATGAAAGACTTTTTCCTGTTGTGCTGCAATGCATCTTCAAGTTATGCTCACGATAACGGCGGTGTATTTTACCCGAGTGAAGAAGAGTTTGTAATGATTTTGGAAAAGCTCTGGGATGAGAGCAACGGCCCCGAGGGTGCGGACTTAAAAAAATATTTCAAAAGAGATATATTGAGATTGGACGAACAGCACCGTATTCCATATGTAAAACAATACGTAAAGGATGATATGGCGCGTGCCATGATCGTTTATGCAAAGAAAAAATATGATTATGATATTGAGGACAGGGCAGACATAAGAGATTTTGCAACGACTATCTACAGCGACGAGAGTGCAAGGACAATTAAGAGAAAAATTTCAAAAAAAGAAAACGACAGCATTATGTACCGCTCAAGATTTTCAAAATATTCTACCGAGCTTGCGCGTCAGGGCGGCTCCGCAGAAATGCTGCACTACCTTCTAAATAATACGGACAGGTTTTTTGCAAAACCAAAAAGTTTAAAAAGACGCTACATAGACACCCGTCCCCGCGAGCCGTTCAAACTCAAACCCATCGTTATTACCGCCCCGGACAGCGATAAGCCCGACTTTTTCGATCAGCTTTTTATTGATTATCTGGGCTGGTAAAAAGTTTAGCTAGCTGAAAATAGCTTCAATAAATTCCTTTTTATCAAAGTTTTTAAGATCTTCGCTCTTTTCGCCAATGCCGATTAGCTTTGCGGGAAGGGCGAATTCTTTTGCGATTGCAAAAATTATTCCGCCTTTTGCCGAGCCGTCAAGTTTTGTTATGGCAACGGAAGTTAAGTTCAGAGCTTCTTTAAAAACTTTTGCCTGCGAAAGCCCGTTTTGCCCCAAATTTGCATCAAGCACCAGTATGCACTCGCTGAGTGAGTCCGGCGCATTTTTATTGATTACGTTTTTAATTTTTTTCAGTTCTTCAATGAGGTTGAATTTGTTTTGCAGCCTGCCCGCGGTGTCAACAATTATTATGTCGTAATTTTCGGCCTTGGCGCGCTCGATTGCTTCATATACAACGCTTGCGCTGTCTGCTTTATCCCGCCTTACTATTTCAACATCCGCTCTTTTAGCCCATATTTCAAGCTGTTCTTCCGCAGCCGCGCGAAAAGTGTCGCCCGCTGCAAGTAAAACTTTTTTGCCCGAGTCCTTAAATTTCTTTGCAAGTTTGCCGATAAGGGTAGTTTTGCCGGCTCCGTTTACACCTGCGACGAAGTATATATTCAGCCTGTCGTTATGGTATACAAGTTCGTTTGAGCCTGCCATATCAAGTATATTTTCAAATTCCTCGCGCAAAAAAGCCTTGAGTTCGGAGGATTTAAGCTTTTTGGCTTTTATTTTCTCAACTATTTCAACACTCAAGTCTACACCCAAATCAGCCTTTATGAGCATTGTTTCTATGTCATCGAGTACGAACTCGTCAATCTCTCCGCCGGCGGATGCAGCATCTACAACGTTATCAACGAGCGCTTTTGAAGTTTTTGAAAGAGCACTTTTTAGCGCCTCAAACCCGCTTGATATAATGTTTTTATTCTCATCTTTTTTTTTAAAAAAATTAAACATATCTCTCAACCACTTTTGCAAGGATACCGTTTATAAAAGAGGGTGAATCATCAGTCGAGTATTTTTTTGCAAGTTCAAGTGCCTCATCTATTACAACCTTGTGCGGCGCATCTTTTAAAAACAAAAGCTCAATAATTGATATTCTTAAAATGTCTTTGTCTATTTTAAAAAGCCTGTCAATATCCCAGCCAAAAGCCAATTCTTTGATTATTTTGTCAATGTCTTGTTTTTTCTCTTTAAAAGTCAGGGCAATTTTATTTACATAGTCCCT
The DNA here is from genome assembly GCA_949300515.1 of uncultured bacterium. GTDB lineage: Bacteria > Cyanobacteriota > Vampirovibrionia > Gastranaerophilales > Gastranaerophilaceae > Galligastranaerophilus. The sequence continues at coordinate 35,814 of CASGEP010000004.1, read as the reverse complement.
CACGTCCTCTTTTTGTGAAAGTGTGCTCAGCTCCGCAATTTCAAGCGCATTTAGAGCTTTGTCGCAAACGGAGAGTACTGTTTTTATTCTTCCTGACATATCGCTTGTAAGAGGGATTTGTACGGGGACATTGTGCGCATCAATAGGGCGTTTCAGGTTTTCGGGATGATTATTTTCATATTCCTCAATAAACTGTGCGACATCGCTTAATCCGCTCGTCGCGAGGTTAAGCTCCTCTTGAGATGAACTTATGAGCGTCCTTACAGACTTTAAGACAATTTTTTCAAAATCATTGCCGCTGTATTTTTCAAGATTTTTTTCAAGTTGTGAAAATAATATCAGTGCCAGCTCTCTTGAAGCTCGTCTTGCTTGCATAAATGTTTCCTTTTTTACCGTCTTTTAAAATAATTATAGTTGAAAAATTTTTTATTTACAGAATTTTTTAAGATTTTCGATATATTTTTTTGCACATTTGTAATATTCCAGACTATCTGCGGTTTTAAGTGCCTCCGTGCTTATTTTTTTCAGTTCGTCTTTGTCTTTGTTTAAAATCTCAATTATTATTTTTTGTATGTTCTCATCCGTCGGCTCGACAGTAAAACCGTTTACGTTATTTTTTATGTAGCCCGACATGCCGCTGTTTTTTGTGCATATTGTAATACAGCCCTTTGCAAGCGCTTCAAGGTAGCTTAGTCCGAATGTTTCCCTGAGTGAAGGAAGAATAAAAACATGTGCTCTGCTAAGTTCATTTAGGATTTCTTCTCTTGTTTTATGACCCTTGAATTCAATATTTGCACCTGCTGCGGATTTTTTTAATTTTTTTTCGAGCTTTCCTTTTCCAAAAATTTTCAATCTGACATTCGGATTTTTAAGATTTTTTATTGCATTAATAAGCGGAAGGAGATTTTTTCTTTTTATAAGAGAGGCGGTACAGACAATTTCAAGAGTCTTTATGTTGTCGAATTTTTCAAGTGCGGTTTTTGTATCTGAAATTTCTTCTTTTTTTATGCCCGAGGGCGCAAGCGCAATTTCTTTATTTATGTAATTTTTAAGTTCATCTTTTATCCAAATTGAGCGTGCGGCTGCAACATCCGCCAAATCATAGACATTTTTCAGTTTTTTTGAAAAATAAATTCCGTATTTTTTTAACACTTCAAGGTCGCTTGAGTGCGCAACAGCCATAAAGGGTTTTTTTGAACGTTTTTTTATTTCTGCCGCGCAAAGAGTGCCCGAGGGCATATGCGAGATTATTACATCAAAATCACAACAGGGTGGCTCGGGTTTAAAGTAAAAGGGCAAAATAAAATTTTGGTTATAGATTTTAATGCCGTTGTGCTCGTAAAGACCCTGTTTGTATATTTTTCTGCCTCTTATTATTGTGTTTGGCACTAAATCTGCCCTTAGGACAAAAACCATGTGTCCGAGGTCTTTTAGTGCGAGGGCAAAGTTCTCTATTGCACGCGGAATGCCCTTGTGAAAGTCATTTAGCGGATATAAGTCTGTTACAATGAGTATTTTCATCTATAGGTACTGAAAATCGCAAACTTTAGAGAATTTTTCTTTCAGTAAATTTAAAAGAGCTATTCTGTTGTTTTTGATTTTTTCGTCTTTATCCATAACAAGAACTTTGTCAAAGAAGTTATTAATCGGCTCGACGAGATTTTCAAGGCAGCCGCAGTATTGTTTTAAATCTTTAAATTCGCTGCAGTTATTAACTATCGCGCAATACAGCGCTTTTTCCTCCCCGAGTACGAAAAGAGTTTCATTAACGGCATTTTTAGAGTCCTCTTTTACTATTTTAAGTACACGTTTTGCACTCTCGGCGAGTTTTTTAAAGTTTTCATCGTGCAGCTTGTCAGCCAGAAATTCAGCTTTTTTCGGAAATTCCGCCAAATTTTCAAGCGGGTTTTGCGCAAGGGCTGCTTTTATGATGTTTTGCGAAAATTCCTTTTCATACATAACGCAGAGCCTGTTTAAAATAAAGTCATAAACATCCTGATTGGTTTCATTTTCAAGCGCGATATTAAACTTATCCGAAATTGTTTTTAATGACTCGTCAACAAGGCTCTTTATGTTTAAATTTAAGTTATTGTTAATAACAATCCTTAAAATGCCTATTGCCGCGCGTCTTGCACCGAGAGGGTCATTTGAGCCGGTCGGTCTTTTTTTCTTCATTTTGCCCTGAGTTGAGATGAAAAGAGCGCATATTGTATCAATTTTATCCGCTATTGAAACAATTTGACCCTCTATTGCGCCCGGTGTTTCACTGTATGCACTCAAGGGAAAATAGTGCTCTTTTATTGCCAGTGCAACATTTTGCTTTTCGTTTGATTTCAGGGCGTACTGTTCGCCTATAAAGCCCTGAAGTTCCGTAAATTCAAAGACAAGTTTGGTGCTAAGGTCGGCTTTACACAAAAGTGCGGCGCGCAAGACGTCCTGTTTGTCGACTTTTAGCTGAGTACAGATTTTATCGCTCAATTCAACAATTCTTTCGGTTTTGTCATAGAGCGTGCCTAGACCTTTTTGGAATGTCATTCCGCGAAGTTCTTCTATTTTATTTTCAAGCGGGGTTTTTGTATCTTCCCTGTAGAAAAATATACCGTCCTCAAGCCTTGCGCTTACTACTCTCTGGTTTCCGGCTTTGATATTGTCAATAGACTCTTTATCGCACCCGACAAAATTTGCCATGGTGATAAAATGGTTTGATAATTTACCGTCTTTGCACCAGAGCGGGAAGTAGCGCTGATGTTTGGACATAACGGTTGTTGTGACGATGTCGGGTATCTCAAGATACCTTTTGTCGAACTCGCAAAGCACGGGCACGGGGTATTCCGTGATGTAGGTTACCTCGTCCAATAAATCTTCAAGGTTTTCAAAATCTATTTCGGTGTTTATTTCACGGGCGCACCCGGATGCGCTTTTGATGATTATATTTTTTCTCTCCTGTACATCAACAATAACATGCGCTTTTCTTAAATCGTCAATGTATGTTTTGGTGCTTGTTACCGTGACATGTTTATTTGGCGAAAACCTGTGACCCAATGTAGTATTTACCGAGGTTTTATCAAGCACCTTAAGCGGAAGAATATCTGTGTTATACAGTGCCAGAATGTTTTCTATCGGGCGTGAAAACTTTTCGTCATGGCTGCCCCAGCGCATAAAGTGAGGACCTTGCATTTTAAAAATTATATTCTCAATACTTTCGCTTAAAATCTCTTTTGTGCTTTTGCCTTTTATTTCAATCTTTGCCCAGATATAGTTATCTTTTTGATATAAATTTTCGTAAGGTACGTTGTTTTTCTTTGCAAAGCCCAGTGCCGCGGGAGTGTAGTTTCCTTTGTCATCAAGTGCAATATTTAAAATAGGACCGCGAAGCTCTTTTAATATGTCTTTTTGTTTGTCGTCAATATCAAAAGCCATCAGTGCAAGACGTCTGGGTGTTGCCTGCACGTCGAGCTTTTTGCAGCCTATGCCGTATTGTTCAAAAAGCTTGCCAAATGCATCTTTCAGCTGCTTTTGTGCATCGGGAATAAATTTGTAAGGTAACTCTTGTACCAGTATTTCTAATAAAAAATCACTCATAGTCTAATTCTATTACAAAGGAAAGGTTAAAAGCAAGTGTTAAGAAATATTAAGAAATGTTTAGATAGCTTATCAATGTTGAAATAATATTGTTTATGTGTCATTTTAATAGTGGAAGTGATTTATGATTTCGATGCCACAGTTAAGCGATACAATATTAAAAATTAACGACGAACAAGCCGGTTATGCGAAGAAAATAAGTGCGAGGATGTCCGTACCTTTGCTGCGGCGCAAGGGCATGATAGACCTTATCGGCATGATGTGCGCCGTTGACTACTTTAGAAGCTGCGGTTTTAAAGTCAACGCGTTTAAAGGCCTGCACAACATAGCGGAAATTTGCGAAGTTTTTCAAATAAATGACATCTACATAAATAACTACAGAATTGACGTAATTGTGCAATTTAGGGATGACAGTATAAAAATCCCTCTTTCGCACAAAAACTATGATTGTTTTGCGGATTTTTACGTTGTGGTCCGCCTGAGCGAAAGACTCAAAGAAGCGAAAGTTTTGGGATATTTTAAACCGACTCAGGTTAACCTTTCAAAAATTGATGCTGACTGTATGGAAGTTGATGAAATATATTTAAAGTCGATAAGAGCGCTTTGTTTGGAGCTTAAAAAGCCTGCTGCGCCAAAACTTCCCCTGGGCAAGCACATCGAGTGTATTTCAATGTTTTTGAGGTTTATGGACGGGGAATTGCAGGATGAGTCCAAAAGAATATTTATAAGACACCTCCTTACATGTCCCGCGTGTGCAAAAAAACTTGCGGATATGATTGACTTTAATCGTACGGTCAACGGCGCAAGCAACATAAGCGCATATATTGATGAATTTTTGCCCGAGTCTGATGAAGATGAGATTATGGCATCGTTTAAAAAGACATCAATGCTTGCAAAGAAGGCGCGCGGCAGAGCGGTTGAAAACCAGAGCGAAGTTGTGCTGCCGGCTTTTGAACAGAAGTATAAAAATATCATAGATGCTATATACAACGCGGCTCCAAAGAGCGAGAGTACGAATTTATACTCTTTTGCGGCAAAAAAACGTAAGCTTATAATTATTGCGGCAGTTGTCGTCCTGTTTTTGTGCGCTTCCGCTTTTATTGCATTCAGAAGCTCTCACTCGGAAATTTCATCCATTGAAAATGCCGAGATGGAATATGCGCAGGAGCCTTCCGCTTCGGATATTGACACACAAAACGAGTTTGCAGCCCCTTATGACTTGCCCCAAGAGGTCTACGGCTCATCGGGCGTGCCCGAGTATTCTCTTGCGGGAAGGACAACGGGCGAGCCTCTTGTTGCAACGATAAACAAAATATCATGGGAAGTGCCCGAAAATATTGCAAACAAGCCAAATTATACAAGGTTTTTGCAGCTTGTGGGTAAAAATGTAAAACTTAACCTGCAGAACGATTTACTTTTGTCTAACGATTTTGCAAAGAACAGTGTAATCAAACTAAGCATAAGAATTGCAAATAACGGCGATGTAATCGGCATGAGAATTATGCAAAGTTCGGGTTCAAATCCGATTGATGAAATAATTAAAAAGAGTGTGTCGGAAACCCTTTCTTATATGAAACCGCCATCACACGGACTTATTTCGCGTCCTGTCGATGTTATGCTTGTAATCAGCCTCTAAAGAGATTGTGTTTTAAAACTTCCTCTCTCAGCTTCGGGTAGTCGGCTATGTTGTTGTGCTTAATGAAGTCGAGTGCGCATTCTCTTGCTTTTTCAAGTATTTCGACATCGTTTATTAAATCCGCAAGACCAAAGTCCGGTATGCCGCTTTGTCTTGTACCCAGAAATTCCCCCGGACCCCTTAATTCAAGGTCTTTTTGCGCTACAATAAAACCGTTATTTGTCTGTGTCATTATTTTTAGCCTGTTTTGCACCTGTTTAGAGTTTGACGTACTTACAAGAATGCAGTAGGACTGTTTGTCGGAGCGCCCGACGCGCCCTCTGAGCTGGTGAAGCTGTGAAAGCCCGAATCTCTCCGCGTTTTCAATTATCATAACTGTTGCATTGGGTACATCTACACCAACCTCGACAACAGTTGTGGAAACCAGAATATCATACTTTTTATCTTTAAAATCAAGCATTACCTGCTCTTTTTCCTGAGCTTTGAGTTTCCCGTGGAGCAGCCCGATTTTATAGTCTTTAAACTCGCCCGTTTGCAGCTTTTGCGCCTCCTGTGTCGCGTTTTTGGCGCTTATTGCTTCGCTCTCGTCAATCAGAGGATAAACAATATACGCCTGATGAGAGAGTGCAATTTGCTCTTTTATGAGTTTGTACGCCTCTCTTCTGCCCGATGCGCCCACAAGGGTCGTAATAACGGGCAGCCGTCCTTTCGGAAGTTCGTCTATCGTTGTTATATCAAGGTCGCCATGCATGGTAAGCGCCAGAGTCCTTGGTATCGGGGTCGCCGTCATTGTGAGCATTTGCGGATATTTACCCTTTGTTAAAAGCTGCGAGCGCTGCTTTACGCCAAACCTGTGCTGCTCGTCTATCACCACCGCGCCGAGGTTGCAAAACTCCACCCCCTCTTGAATTAGGGCGTGTGTGCCTACTGCAATGTGCATTTGACCGTTTTTTAAAGATGTCAGCATTTCTTTTCGCACTTTTGTCCCGTGTTTTCCCAAAAACAGCCCGACACTTAAATTCAGCGGGGTAAGCCACTGAGTAAAATTTTTGTAGTGCTGGCTTGCAAGGATTTCTGTCGGCGCCATGATTGCTCCCTGATAGCCGTTTTCAATGGCACAAAGCAGCATAATGCAAGCTACAACAGTCTTTCCGCTTCCGACATCTCCCTGCAGCAGCCTTTGCATAGGCTCTTGAGAGTTTAAATCGTTGATAATTTCATCAACGGCGTGTTTTTGCGCGCCCGTAAGTTCAAAAGGCAGACTTTCGATAAATTTCCTGACAAGCCCGTCTTGCTTGATTTTCAGTTGTATGGAGGTATTTTTTCTGTTTGCTTCCCGAATGAGCGCAAGGTTTAACTGAAGCGTAAAAAGCTCCTCGAAAACTATTCTAAACCTTGCCTTATCCACATCTTCGCGGGTCTTTGGCAGGTGAATTTTCCTTATGGCTTCGCTTTTGCTTATAAGATTAAACTTTTCCTTTATGTTTTGCGGTATGGCATCGTCAATTTTGCCGCAGTATTTTTCAATTGCGCTTCTTATTGCCCCGCTCAGGGTTTTTGAGTTTAGATTTTCCGTGAGCGGGTAGACGGGAACGATTTTACCCGTGCTTATGAGTTCGTCATCTTCGTAGCAAAAATCACAGGTCATAACCTGTATTTCGGGTTTATCTATCGTTATTTGCCCGCTGTAGCCGTCTTTTTTTGCCGTCCCAAAGACTATAACGCTGGAGCCTTGCGGATATTGAGCTTTGTACCTTTCAAGCATGCGCCTGTTTTTAAGTTTATAGAAAAAATTAAGCGTAATTTCGCCCGTGCCGTCAGAAACCGTAATGTTTAAAACGGTCAGTTTTTTTAGCGTTGTATATGCGCTTACTTTTTTGATTGTTCCAAAAACGCTCACCTGCTCGCCTATTTTAAGATTTGCAATTTTTACCCTTCCCTGATAATCTACATAGCGCTTCGGGTAGTATTCAAGCAGCTCTTTTACGGTGTATATGTTTAATTTATTGAATAAAAGCGCGGTTTTGGGTCCGACACCTTTAACATACTGAACTTCAATTTCTGAAATGTCATCGGCATAAGGTTTTTTGGTCTGTACCGTATCCTCTTTCTTTTTAATTCTTGCCTGAGGTTTTACAAGTTTTTTAAAATATGCAAATGTGTCCGCCAAAAGCTCTACCGAATAGGCTCTTGATGAGGGTGAGTCTATGTGATACTGTTCAAAATGCGAGATGAGTTTTTCTACCCTGTGGCGCTCTGTCTTGTTGATTTTTCTTAAAACGGTATAAAGGGTGGATAAAACAAATTTTGAAAAAGTCGTCCTTCTGCCCGTGACATCAATGTATTTATGCTCCATTTCTATTTTGCAGGAGGCAATAATTTTTTTGTGTATTTCATCAAAGCTTGCAAACTTTTCCATAAATACAATTATACATTAATGAGTCTTAAAACCTCATAAATGTTAATTTTCTTTTCTTTTCCCCTGATTGTCACTTCGCGGATTTTAATAACGTCGACGTATTTTTGCGTTTGATCAAAAGTTTCCTGACTTATTAAAAATTTTGTGCGGTAGACTTTGTTGTAGTTTTCAATTCTTGATGCGGTGTTTACCGTATCTCCGATAACCGTGTACTCAAGGCGTTCTTCCGAGCCTATATTGCCCACAAAAGCTTCGCCTGTTGAAATTCCTATCCCGATTTCAATTTTCGGTTTGCCTTCCTCGAGCCATTTTTGCTGCAGCTGTTTTACTTTTTTCAGCATGCTGTCGGCACAGATTATTGCACTTAGAGCATGGTTTTCGTTTTTAATCGGTTCGCCAAAGACCGCAAGCACGGCATCGCCCATAAATTTATTTAAAATGCCTTTATTTTGCTCGATTATAGGCACAATTGCGGTAAAATATTCGTTTAAAATTTTTGTAACTTCCTCTGCGCTCAGTTTTTCACTGATTGAGGTAAAACCCCTGATATCGGCAAAAAGTACCGTAACGTTTGCCCTTTTGCCTCCAAGTTTGACCGAATCTATATTTTTAACGACATTTCTCATGACGTCTTTTGACAGGTATTTACCCATTGCAGACTGGATTTTTTCTTTTTTTCTGCCTTCCAGTAAATATCTGTAAGAATACGCACAGCCGATTGCAAGCAGTATAAAGACTTCGGGCATAACCAAGCCGACTGCGGTTTTGTTTGCATACATAAAAAATGCGAATATAAGATATGCAAACATAAGGCAAAAGCAGGACAAAAGAGCCATCGGCACGGGCAGTGTGCAGACAAGCACAAAAGCCGTAATAAAAACAAGCATTATATTTATAACATTGTATAAATTGCCGGCATGGCGGTAAAATTCATTGTTTAAAATGTTATCTAAATTTGTAGCCTGAATATCAACACCTGAAAAAGTGTCCGAAACGGGCGTTCTTTTTACATCCTGAAGTGCCTGTGCGTTTGCATTTGCTCCGACAAAAACAATTTTATCTTTAAAAATCGCAGGGTCAAGCGGCGGCTTTTGCCCTGTTTTAACGGCTTCAAGCGACTTTATAACGTCTGATGCCGAAATTTTTTGATGGGAGTATGTACCATCGTCCGTTTTATAAAAATAAATGTATGAATATATACCGCCGGACTCGTTTGTAACGGGTATTTTCAGCGAATAGTTGTTATTTTTTGCGAGAATATATTTATCCGTAAGTACAAAATGCTTGATACCCGTGTGTTTTGAGTACATTAAAAGCCCCAGTGAAGGGTACAGTCTGCCCTTGTAGTTTACTACCTGTTCGACTTTTCTTATATATCCGTCGCTGTCAAGATTTACATTAACTGAGCCGAGGTTTTGTACATTTTTCAGATATTCTTTTTGAAAGGCGCTAAAACTTTTATAACTGCCCTGTTTTTTGTGTTTGGCGCTTCTTTGATCTTCTATTACTATTTCATTTTTCTCAAAAAGCAGTTTTTCATACTCTTTTACATCTGTGTGCTTAAACTCTTTATTTAAAAAACCGACCCCTGCGCTCAGTTTGTCGTAGTTTTTAATATCGCTGAAAAATTTCTTATCTGACTCGGGATGTTCAATGTCAGGTGCCACAACTATCGCATCGTAGCCTATCTGCTTTGCCTGAGTGTAATTTGAAATGTATTCAAAAATATCTCCGTATTTTGTCCTTTTCCAGGGCCAGCGCCCCATTTGGTGCAGCGACTTATCATCAATTACAACAAGTAAAATATCATCCGATGCCTTTGAATTTTGTGCAAAAGTTTTTACAAGAAAATTATAAGATTTTAACTCAAAAAATGACGTGCCGATTATATATATGATAAAAAATATAATAACGGCGGCAAAAGTCATCAAAATAAGGGATTTTTCGTGCACGATTTTCATTTTTACATTCTACTTTATATAATTTAAAAATAAAATACATAATTAATATGGATTTTAATAAATTATTTTATGGAAATTAATCAAGAGTTTGATATAATATCAACTAAAGGGGAGAGAATATGAAAGATATATTTAAAAGATTATCAATATTAACTCTGATGCTGGGATTGTTTTATGTAAGTTCATTTTTAAATCCTGTACTTGCACAAACGCCGCAGGCGCTTTATGACAAAGCATGGAAGTTAATTGACACAAAATTTGTGGATCAGACAAACAACGAGCAAGACTGGTCAAGATGGCGCCATCATTACGATGATGTCATAAAAGATGACGAGGATGCTTATGTTGCAATTGACACAATGGTTTCAAGCCTGAATGACGTCTATACGAAATTTTTAAATCCCAAAGATTTTAAAGAGGAAAACGAGTCCATACAAGGCTCTCTGCAAGGTATCGGCGTACAAATCGGTGTTCGCGACGGCAAACTGCTTGTAATCGCGCCTATTGAAGACACGCCCGGTGAGAGGGCGGGCTTAAAAGCTGAGGATGAAATCCTTGAAATCAACGGAAAAAGCACAAAAGGCGTTACCGTTGATGCTGCTGCCGAGCAGATAAGAGGTCCGGAGGGCACACAGGTTACACTGCTTGTCAAAAGGGGTAAAGAGCCTGCAAAAACGTATAAAATAACAAGAGAAAAAATTGAGATTAAATCTGTTTCTACAAAAACGCCCGAATTTGCAAAAATTCCCGATAACATCGGCTATATCCGTTTAAGTTCTTTTATCAGCAAAAACGCCGCAGGCGAGTTTGAGGCGGCGCTTATTCAAAACTGCGACAAAGACGGACTGATAATCGATTTGCGCTCAAACCCCGGCGGACTTTTGACAAATGCTATTTACATAGCCGACATGCTGCTTGATTCAAAAGTAATAGTATCAACGGTAGACAGAGAAGGCTACAAAGATACAACCCGCGCAACCCAGAGAATGCTTACCGATCAGCCTATTGTGGTAATTATAAACGGCGGCTCCGCTTCGGCAAGCGAAATTTTAAGCGGTGCGCTGAAAGATAACAACAGGGCAGTCATCGTTGGTAAAAAATCCTTTGGAAAAGGTCTTGTGCAGGAAATTAACAGGCTCCCCGGAGGTGCCGCCATGCACATTACAATTCAAAAATACTTAACTCCCGACGGTACGGACATCAACAAAAAAGGAATTGAGCCTGACTATGAGGTTGATTTAACGGAAGAGGACATTAAAAAAGAGCGCGACCCGCAGGTTGCAAAGGCCGTTGAAATCCTGAGTTCAAAAACGGTGGCAAACAAGAGCGGCTCAAAAGAAGAAGATATAAAAGTCATAGTTAAATAAATAATTAAACCCGCTTTTTGCGGGTTTTTTATTATTAATTATTTAAACTGTGTATCGGGGCGGGGATTTTACCGCCGCGATTTACAAATATTGACGAATCAAGCTTGCTTACGGGCATAATCGGCGCTTCGCCCAAAAGACCGCCGAATTTTACCCAATCTCCCTCTTTTTTGCCGGGGACAGGGATAACGCGGACGGCTGTTGTCTTTTTGTTTATCATGCCTATTGCCATTTCATCGGCTATCATGCCGGCAATTGTTGTTGCGGGAGTGTCTCCGGGGATTGCTATCATATCAAGCCCGACGGAGCACACAGAAGTCATTGCCTCAAGTTTGTCTATAGTTAAAACGCCTTGCCGCGCTGCTTCTATCATGCCTGCATCTTCAGACACGGGAATAAATGCGCCCGACAATCCGCCGACGTAAGATGAAGCCATAATACCGCCCTTTTTAACGGCGTCGTTTAACATGGCAAGCGCGGCTGTTGTACCGTGGGCGCCCGCCTGTTCAAGACCCATCGCCTGAAAAATTCCGGCGACACTGTCACCTTTAGCGGGTGTCGGTGCAAGCGACAGGTCAATTACGCCAAAGGGAATGTCGAGCCTTTGTGCAAGTTCTCTGCCGATAAGTTCGCCTGTTGTCGTAATTTTAAAAGCCGTTTTTTTGATTAAATTTGCAACATCTCCCAAGGGTGCATCTTTTGGCATGTTCTCTATTGCCCATCTTACAACCCCCGGGCCGCTAACGCCAATGTTTAGAGCGCATTCAGGTTCGTTTATACCGCAATAAGCCCCTGCCATAAAGGGGTTATCGGAAACCGAGTTGCAAAAGCATACAAATTTTGCCGCGCCAAGCCCGTCATCGTTTTTTGTCAACTCCGCCGCTTTTTTTATGATATTTGCAACTTTAAGCACGCCTTTCATATTTATTCCGGCTTTTGACGTCGCAAGGTTAACGCTGGAACACAGTTTTGAAGTTTTGCACAGCGCCTCGGGAATTGATTCAAGAAAAATTTCATCCCCCTTTGTGCAGCCTTTTTCAACAAGGGCGGAATATCCGCCTATAAAGTCCACCCCTACTTCATTTGCCGCTTCATCAAGAATTTGTGCAAGATAAACGTAGTCGGGATTTTTTGCGCTTTCGCCGATGAGTGAAATCGGCGTGACTGCAATTCTTTTGTTTATAATAGGGATTGAAAATTCGTTTTCAAGGTCGTCGGCGTATTTTTTTAAGTTTTTTGCATATTTGATAATTTTATTGTAAATTTTATCTCCCGTTGCTTTTATATCTTCGCTGATACAGTCGCGAAGCGAGAGTGCAAGAGTTGTAGTCCTTATATCAAGGTGGTGCACCTTAATCATCTGTATTGTTTCAATAATGTTTTTTTCGTTAAAACCAGCCATCTTTACCCTTATATTGTATGCATTTTGTCAAAAATTTCTTTTCTTTGCACCCAGACTTCCATACCGAGATTTTCACCCGATTTTACAAGTTCTTCTTTGATTGTTTTAAACGAATTTTTAGAGCATGAAATGTCGCATAGCATCATCATAATAAAGTGATCCTGCATAATTGTCTGTTTAATATCTTCAATATTAACGCCAAGCTGTGCCAGAGTGTGTGAAATGCCCGCGACAATTCCCACTTTATCGAGTCCCGAGATTGTAATCAAAATTTTGTCCTTGCTCATTTAACGTCTTCCTTTATGACAATTAAATTGTTCATAATTTTCATCGCAACGGTAGGCAGTACAACATGCTCAAGACCGTCTGCTATGCTTATTACGCTTCCGGCTTTGAGTATGGTTTCTTCTCCTTTGTACAAAAAAGAGTAGTCAGTATCTCTGTCCGAGCGGATGGTGATTTTGTCCATTTTATAACCTTTCTTTTATTGTTCACGGGGACTCACAATTGCAACGCCGCTTGATGTGCCAAGACGCGTTGCGCCTGCTTCTATAAGTTCTGTTGCTTGAAATCTTGTTTTAATACCGCCGCTTGCCTTTACGCCCATGCCGCGTCTTTCAACGGTTTGTGCCATTAACCTTACAAAATCCGTCCTTGCGCCCAATCCGTTTTTTACAAAACCGGTCGATGTTTTTACAAAGTCTGCTCCGCCGCTTACACAGGCAAGACAGGCTTTTTTTATTTCGTCATTTGTCAGTAAATCCGTTTCAAGTATTACTTTTAAAATGTTGTTTGAGCAAATGTTTTTTGTTGCCCTTATGTCATCTGTTACTTTTTTATAATCGCCCTCCTTAAGCGCTCCGAGATTTATCACCGTATCGATTTCATCCGCACCGTCCGAGAGTGCCTGATGTGTTTGCACAAGTGTTGTATCAATAGCATTTGCGCCGAGAGGAAAATTTACAACCGTCACGACTTTTATGTCTGTTCCGCTTGTAATGTTTTTCGCATGGCGAACGTGTGCGGGATTAATGCACACACCGAAAAATCCATATTTAACAGCTTCTTCAACAAGTGTTGTTATGTCTTCTATCGTTGCCGTGGGCTTTAGTAGGGTATGTTCTATATACTTTGCCAGTTCCATATTTGAAATTATAACAAAACAAGGTTTTTTGCGCCAGTGTTGATGTTAAAATTTATACAGCTTATTATATTTTCTCCTGTCATCTTTAAAATTCTCTCCGTCGCTTCTTTTGTGTTATATGCCATATGCGGTGTTATTGTTACATTTGGCAGGGCTAAGAGTTTTTGATTTAAGTAAAATTTTTCAAGGCAGTTTTCTTTTATGTTGTTTAATTTAGCGCATTCGCTGCTTTTTGAACATAATATTTCTTCACATTCAACAACATCAAGCGCGGCATATGCTATTTTTTTGCTCAAAAGACCCTCTAAAAGCGCCTGCGTGTCTATTATTTCGCCTCTTGCCGCGTTTGTTATTATTACTCCGTCTTTCATCTTTGAAATTGTTTCTCTGTTTATAAGATGGTGGTTATTTTCTGTTAACGGGGCATTTATCGATATAATATCGGAGTTTTTGATTAATTCATCAAGCGGACAAAAATTATAATCGCCATATGGATAAGGGTCATATGCAAGCGTTTTCATCTTAAATCCTTTTGCAATATCGAGAACATTTTTACCGATTGAACCTGCGCCTATCACTCCTATTGTCTTGTCAAAAAGCTCTATGCCCGTGTATTCCTGCATATCGATACTGTCTTTTTTTAGTCCGCGCGCACCTTTTTCTATATTCCTTACCGTTGCAAGTAAAATCCCGAAAGTGTACTCTGCAACAGTGTAATCGCCGTAATGCGGAGTGTTAAAAACAAAGATGTTATGCTCTTTGCAGTAATTCAAATCAATATGACTAAAGCCCACACTCCTTGTGAGTATGAATTTTAGATTTGCAAATTTTGATAAAACTTCCTTTGTGAGTGTAGATGTTATAAACACGCTCAAAATTTGTGCGTCACCAATTTGCGAATTTACTTCATAGTGCTCATCAATCGGCTCTTTTATGTAAATTTTTTCAAAAGCTTCATCTTTGAAACCCTCAAAGAATGTTTTTTCATAAGGTTGAATATCAAAAAATACTGTTTTCATAAAAACAGTATAAAGTTTTTTGAAAAATTAATAATTCCCCGGGGGTATAGTTTCCTCGATTAGAACATTTTTTTGCTCCACAAGGCTTTTTTTGTGTTTTTTTGTACTGATGGATTTCATAAATTTGTGCATTTTTTTATAGTCAAATTCATCCTCCCAGCGTGCTACAACAGTGGTTGCAATGCAGTTGCCCACAAGGTTTACCGTTGTTCTTCCCATATCAAGTAACTGGTCAATACCCAAAAGTATTGCAACCCCTACGACAGGAAGCCCAAAAGAGTGCAGTGTACCTGTTAAAACTACAAGAGAAACTCTTGGAACTCCGGCAACACCCTTTGATGTCAGCATTAGAGTCAGCATGATTAAAATTTGCTGTTCAAAACTCAACTCTATTCCGACAACTTGGGCGCAAAAAAGCGTTGTAAGTGTCAGATAAAGCGTTGTTCCGTCAAGATTAAATGTGTAACCCGTCGGCATAACAAAACTTACTATGTTTTTTGGCACCCCGAATTTTTCCATAGCTTCCATTGCTTTTGGAAGCGCAGCTTCGGAACTTGCCGTTGAAAAAGCAAGCAGAGAGGGCTCTTTTATTGCTCTTAACAGTGCAAAGAACGGAATTTTGATTATTTTGCACACAATTGCCAGAATTGCCGCAACAAAGATAATGAGCGAAAGATAGGTTACGCCGATTAATTTTGCATAGTTAAAAAGTATGCCTATGCCGTTTTGTCCGATTGTAGCGGATATTGCGCCAAATACGCCCATCGGCGCAAAATACATAACGTATTCCGTAAATTTAAACATAATATCGCATGTGCTCTGCATAAAATCAAGCACAGGACGAGCCTTTTGACCTACCGCACAGATTGCAAGCGAGAAAAATATTGCAAAAACAACAATCTGCAAAAGATTTCCTTCTGCCAGCGCCTTAAAAATACTTGTCGGCACTAAATCAAGCAGCATATGTGAAAACGAGTGGTCAATTTTTACATTTTCCATGTTTTCAACGGCATCCATCGATATTGTGCTCAGGTCAATATCAAACCCCGCCCCCGGCTGCAAAACGTTTGCGCTTACAAGACCGATAATGAGCGCCAGAGTAGTTGCAATCTCAAAGTAAACAATGGTTTTAAGCCCTATTTTACCGAGATTTTTAACATCGCCATGCCCCGCTATACCTACAACGAGAGTTGCAAAAATCAAGGGAGCGATAATCATTTTTACCATTTTTAAAAACACGTCGGCAAGCGGCTGCATTTTGACCGCCCAGGACGGTGCAAGCCAGCCGAATAAAATGCCTGCGGCGAGAGCTATAAATATAAATGTTGTTAATTTTGAATTTTTCAAATACTCTCCGAATTAATGGTAAAAATTGCCTGTGTACAATTGTAATATAAAAAAAAATTAAAATTTAATCTCTTTATATATTCTTTACCTTATCTAAAAGTTCATTGTATACATCAATTGTGGTTTTACAAATTTTAAGTTCACGATTTACAAGGCTTTTTATCGTTTCGCTAAAACACCTGAAAAGTGCCATATCAAGCCCTGTTTCACCCTTATTTTTATCTAAAATTTGCCAAATTTCTTCGCTGTATTTTTTATCTCTTGTATTTTCTTCAATTTTATCTGCCAGAAAAATAATTTTTTCAAAAAGGCTCATATTAACTCTGCCTATTGTATGGTAGCGAATGGCATTTAAAATTTCACTGTCGTCTGTATTGTACATTGTCCTTGCAAAATATTCCCCAACAGGCGCATGGAGGGTTTTATAGTTTTGCAATTCACCTTCATCAATATTTTTAAGCTCTTGTTTTATTATTTTTAAAAGCTCGTCGTTACTTTTACATTTAGCGCAATCATGCAGCAGACCTGCTAAATATGCCTTTTTTTCGTCTAATCCGTATTTTTTTGCAAGTTTTAGCGCACAATCGGCAGTTCCCAGAGTGTGATTATATCTTTCCTCACTTAAAGACTCTTTGAGAGTCTTTTTTATAGAGTCTGTGTTCATAAATATATTCCTCTACTTTTTTTGGTACAAGATTTGTTATTTCTTCATTGTTTTGCACTTTATCTCTTATCATATTGGATGAAATATCCATAAAATTAATGTCTGCTATTTTGTAGTTCCAGCCTTTGCGTTTTAAATGTTCAAAAGAAACATCGGAAATATCCCCGCAGTGGCGCGGAATAATTATAAAATTAACATTTTCTTTTAAGATTTGTGGATTTTTCCAACTCTCAATTTTGATAAAGGAATCATAACCCATTATAAAATTTATTTTGTCGGTTTTATCTCTTTTTTTAAGTTCCATAATTGTATTAAAGCTGTAGCTTGGTATAGGCAAAAAATACTCTATGTCATCAACATTTTTTTTGCCTGCCCCTAACTGTGTCATAAAAAGCCTGTCAGAAGGTGTTGTGTCGGGAATTTTATGCGGCGGGGTATAAGCAGGTACAAAAATAACCTCATCAAAATTAAACTGCTCTTTGATTTTTTTTGCAATTTCAAGATGGGCGTTGTGCAGCGGGTTAAAAGTTCCAAAAAAATAACATTTCATAATTGGTTTAATTATATTACAATATTTTTTGTTATGCATAGTTTTGATTCTTTGAGTTTAAAAAATTTTTTGAAGATTAATTACGACTTTTTGAAAAATGCCTCTGTTCAAAAGGTTCAGCAGCCTTCAAGAAAAGAGATTATTTTAAATTTGCGCTCATGTGGCGAGAGTCGCAAACTCTACATTAATATAAACCCAAAGTATCCTCATATTTGCTTTATAAGTCAAAAAACTTTTTCCATGCGCGCGCTTGAAAACCCAAAAAGCCCGCCGATGTTTTGCATGCAGCTTAGAAAATATATCGAGGGTGCAAGAATAAAAGAAATTACAATCCCTGATTATGAAAGAATTTTAGAGTTGCATTTTGAAGTTTACGATGAAACGGGTCAGCTTGTAAATTTATGTCTTGCAGTTGAAATTATGGGCAGACATTCAAATGTAATTTTATACGATTTTCGCTCAAAAAACATTCTGGGCAGCGCTCATAACATTTCGCCCGAGAAAAGCTCTGTTCGTGAGGTTTACGGTGGTATACCCTATATTTATCCGCCCGAGCAAATAAAAACAGACATCCTAAAAACAAGCTACGGAGCCTTTTGCGCCGTTAATAAAGATGAAAAATCCTTGTCTGAACATTATTATATGCTCTGTGAACCCCTTATAAAAATTATAAAAAATAACAGCAGGGATGATGAAAATTTTTTTGAAAATTTGCAAAAAACAGTTGCACTGCAAGATACAAAAGCACTTTTAGAGTTGTGGCAGGGTAGTGATTTTAACACTGCGCTTGATGAATACTTTGCAAATGCAATGTTTAAAGACATTTTTTCAAATAAACAAATGCAGCTGCAAAGACTTTTGAAGGCTGAAATTAAAAAACTTGAAAATATTTTAAAAAATGAACCCAATGAGGGTAAAGCATTGGCGTATAAGCAAAGGGGGGATTTAATTTTTCAATATATTTACTTAATAAATAAAAACGATGAAATTTTTATAACGCCAGATAATGTTCAAATTGCCCTTGATACAACACTTACACCCTCTCAAAATGCCCAACATTATTATAAACTCTATACAAAAGCCAAAGGGGCTTATGATTATCAAAAACAAAAGTATAACGAGGCAAAAGAAAAGAAAACATATTTGGATGAGGTTTTATTCAGCATTGAAAATTCAAAAACTTATTCAGAGCTTGATGAAATAACCTCAGAGCTTGAGATGTATGGCTTAATAAAAGAAAAAAGCGCAAAAAAACAAGAAAAACCTACCCTTGCAAGTTTTAATTTTATGGGATATGAAATATTTTTAGGCAAAAATAATAAACAAAATGATTATTTAATCTCAAAAATAGCTCAAGCTGAAGATATTTGGTTTCATGCATACAATTGCCCCTCATCACATGTGCTCTTAAAAGTTCGAAACGATGAAAAAGAGCCCAAGCCGGAAGTTTTAGAGTATGCAGCAAGGCTTGTAAAAGAAAATTCGCCTATGAAAAATTCCACAAAAGCATCGATAATTTATACAAAAAGAAAAAACCTGAAAAAGCCCCCCGGCGGCGTTTTGGGCTATGTTATTTATAAAAACGAAAAAGAAATTGTTATCTAGCAAACAATGTTTTATTTTTTAGCTTTTTTGTACTAGAATATTTTTGTTGAAAAGTTAAAAAGAGGATTAAAAATGCAGGTTTCATACGAATGGTTAAGTGAATTTGTCGATTTAAGCGGAATTGAACCTAAAGAAATTGCACACAGACTTACAATGAGCGGATTGGAAGTTGAAGACGTTGAGTATAGAAAACCTAAGTTTACAAACATTATAACGGCAAAAATCCTCAAAATTGATAATCACCCTAATGCGGACAAATTGCACCTTGTAACGGTTGATACGGGTTTTGCTACAAAACAGGTGGTATGCGGCGCTCAAAACATTGAAGAAGGGCAAATTATACCTTATGCAAGTGTCGGTTCAAGGGTTTTTTCAAGAAAAACAGGTGAGCTTTTTGAACTTACTCCTGCGGTTATTCGCGGAGTTGAATCGCAAGGTATGTTATGTTCTTGTGATGAGCTGGGACTTGAGGGTATGCAGGATGAGGACGGGATTTTTATTCTAAACAGAGTTTATGATTCAATCCCCTTGGGTGAGCCGCTTGAGAAGATAATGAACCTGAGCGAGGAAATTATATTTCATGTTGCGCCTACTGCAAACAGGGGCGATCAGATGTCTGTTGTGGGCATTGCCAGAGAAGTCAGCGCGCTTTTTAACAGAAAGTTAAACTTTAACCCGAAAAACTTGCCGACTCTGCCCAAGACGGATAATTTCAAGATTGAAATTAAAGACGATGAAACTTGCAAATATTATTCAATCGGTGTTTTAAAAGATATTGAAATCAAGCCTTCTCCGGCGTTTATGCAAAGAAGAATTGAAGCTTGCGGTATGCGTGCAATTAATAATGTTGTTGATATTACTAACTATATTCTGTTAGAATACGGCACACCTTTGCATGCTTTTGATTATGATAAGCTGGACAATTATTTATGTGTCAGGTATGCAAAAGACACTGAGAGCATTATTACCATTGATGAAACTCAAAGAAAACTCACAAATCAAAGTGTTGTAATCGCAAAAAAAGACACCCCTGTGTGTATAGCGGGCGTGTTTGGCGGACTGAATTCGGAAATTGATGACAATACAAAAAATATTGCACTTGAGGCTGCTCACTTTACATCTCACACAAACAGAAAATCGGCTCGTTCGGTCGGTTATCGTTCTGAGGCAAGTGCGAGATTTGAGCGCGGTGTGGATATTGAACTTGTGCGCTATGCGCAGTTTAGAGCGGCGGAACTTTTGCAAAAATATGCCAATGCAAAAGTAGAGGGTATGGTTGAAATAGGTACGTCTTGCGCCCCAAATATAGAAATAACCCTTAGAAACAGCGAAATAAAGAGGATTTTAGGTATTGACATACCTCAAGAAGATTCAATTGCAATTCTTGAAAACTTAGGGTTTGAGCTTTTGGGTAAAAATGAGGCTGCGGCAAAATTTAAAGTGCCAAGCTGCAGGGTAAATGATGTTTATCGTGAAATTGACCTTATAGAAGAAGTCTCAAGGATATACGGTTACGATAAAATTACGCCTTCTTTGCCAAAAATCGAAGAAGGGGCAAATATAAGTTTTGAAAACCGTACTTTAAAAACCATAAACAATTTGTTTATCGGTTCGGGCTTTGATGAAATAGTCACACCCTCGCTTGTGGGTGAAAATCTGTATAAAGAATTTATGCACAAGTATGATTATGAAACTTCGCTAAGGGTTAAAAATCCTCAAAGTGAGGATGCTACAATGCTAAGACAGGCGGTTATGCCAAGCATTTTAAATGTTGTAAAATACAACTTTGACAACGGACAAAAGAATTTTAGAATGTATGAAGTTGCAAAAGCTTACTTTGTAAAATCGCAAGCAGATGAAGACAACTCCGGAGTCGAAGAACAAAGAAGGCTTGCAGGAGCGGTCTTTGGCAGTATAAACAATGAACTTTGGAGAGATAAGACCCCTGTTGATTTTTACAGTGTAAAAGGGGTTTTGGAAAATCTTTTTGAGCAGTTAAACCTGACAAAAAGAATTGTTTTTGCCCCGTTTGATGAAAACGATTCAAAAACCTATGAATTTATGCACCCGGCGCAAAGTGCAAAAATCTCCCTTCTGGGTAAAAATTTTACAACGCTCGGATATATCGGTAAAATTCACCCTGTCTTAAAAGACAAAATGAAGTTTAATCAAGACCTGTTTGTTTTTGAGCTTAACTTAGAAACAATACTGGAAGCTGTAGTGCAAACTACGGTTAAATATAAAAAGCTTGCGGCTTCCCTGCCCGTCAGCCGCGATATAGCCTTTGCGGCAGATGAAAATGTTACAAATGAAATGATTTTAAAAACAATTAGAAAAATCGCCGATAAAAACATTTTCAAAAGTGCAAAAGCCTTTGATATCTATCAGGGTGAACACATTGAACAAGGCAAAAAGTCCATGGCTTACAGAATAACCCTGCATGATGAGAGCAAAACTTTAACTGATGAAGTCATCGACAAAGAAATGACAAAAATAAGAGAAGGTCTTGTTAAGTCTGTTCCTAATCTGGTTCTAAGGTAGTTTATGAGAATAAACAAATACATAGCTTCAAGCGGATTTTGCTCACGTCGCAAGGCTGATGAGCTTATAGAATCAGGTCGCGTTCAGGTAAATGGGAAAACCGTAACGCTGTTGGGTTATGAAATAAGAACAAAAGATAAAGTTTCAATTGACGGCAAAACCCTTAGAGTAATGAAGCTTGAATATTATCGTTTTTACAAACCCACAGGCTACATTACAACAAGTGACGATGAAAAAGGCAGGAAAACAATTTATGATATTTTACCTGACGAGCTTAAACATTTAAGACCTGTTGGCAGGCTGGATAAGGATTCATCCGGACTTTTAATCTTAACAAACGATGGAAATTTAGTCTACGAGCTGACTCACCCCTCGCTTAAAGTTGCAAAAGTGTACAGGGTAACGGTTGATGCTTTTTTAAAAGTGGAAGACCTTGAAAAGCTTGCAGGAGGTATTGAAATAGAAAAGGGCAAAATTGCATATTGCGATTGCGAGATAATAGAGCGCAAAAAGAATGAAACTTTGCTTGAGGTCACACTTTATCAAGGTTTAAACCGTCAAATAAGAAAAATGGTTGAACATTTAGGGTATAATGTTGTACACTTAAAGCGTATCAGGCATGCCACAATAGATTTAGTCGGGCTGAAAAAGGGACAGTATAAACCGATTAAGCCGAAGCAGATAAAAGAATTAAAAACGTATTTGGATAAAATTAAAGAGAAAGAAGGTATATAAATGCTGGATATAAAATTAATCAGAGAAAACCCTGAAAAAGTCAACGAATTATTAAAACGCAGAAACCCCGAACTGAGTATTGATGCTGTTTTAGAGGTTGATGAAGAAAGAAGAAAAATCCAGTTTGCAACAGATGAGCTTCGCGCCAAAAGAAAAAACGAATCTCAAAAAATCGGCGAGATGAAAAAAGCCGGACAAAATACCGATGAAATTCAGGCGGAAGTTAAAAAAATCGGGGACGAGATAAAAGAGCTTGAAGAAAAACAAAACGCCCTTGATGAAAAACAGAGAAATCTTCTCTTAAACATACCGAATATACCCGATGAAACCACCCCTGTGGGTACAAGCGAAGACGATAATGTTGAAGTGTACAAATGGGGCGAGCCGAGAAAGTTTGATTTTGAATTTAAAGCGCACTGGGATTTGTGCGAAGAAAAAAATATTGTAGATTTTGAACGCGGCGTAAAGCTCTCCCAGAGCAGATTTACCCTCTATCGCGGCAAAGGCGCAAAGCTTGAGCGTGCAATAATTAACTTTTTCCTTGATATTCACACTCAGGAGCAAGGATACGAAGAAGTTTTACCACCCTTTATGGCAAATGCCGCAACAATGACGGGAACGGGGCAGCTGCCAAAATTTGCGCAGGATATGTACAAGTGCGAAGATGAGGATTTATACCTTATTCCGACCGCTGAGGTGCCCGTTACAAATATATATTCGGGAGAAATTTTAAACGAAGATATGCTTCCCGTTTATATGTGCGCATATACTCCCTGTTTCAGGCGTGAAGCAGGTTCTGCGGGTAAAGACACAAGGGGTCTTATAAGAGTTCACCAGTTTAACAAAGTTGAGCTTGTAAAACTTTGCACACCGCAAACAAGCCCGCAGGAACACGACAAACTCACAAAAGATGCGGAAAAAATGCTGCAGCTGCTTGAGCTGCCATACAGGCGTGAAGCCCTGTGCAGTGCAGACATTGGCTTTTCTGCAAATAAATGCTGGGATTTAGAAGTCTGGATGCCCTCATACGGCACTTACAAAGAAATTTCAAGCTGCTCTAATTACGGCGACTATCAGGCAAGAAGGGCAAATATCCGCTACCGCGACAAAGAAAGCGGAAAAGTTCAATTTGTCCACACGATTAACGGTTCGGGATTAGCCGTCGGCAGGACTTTTGCCGCCATTGTTGAAAATTACCAGACAAAAGACGGCGACATTATAATCCCCGAGGCACTCAGAAAATATACAGGATTTGATAAAATATAGTGAAAAGGATTGACAGTGAAAATTGCAGCGCACAAGAGCTTCTTGAGATTTTACTTGAGGGCAACCGCTGTTTTAAAAACAATACCCCGCGGGTAAAAAATCATTGCTTCAACGAGATGAAGCGCACTTTAGTTGAGGGTCAAAAGCCCTATGCGATGATTTTAGGCTGCTCCGATTCAAGGACTGCGCCCGAGATTATTTTTGATACGGGTCTTGGCGAGCTTTTTGTTGCGCGCACAGCGGGCGGCACAATAGGACCAAACGTGCTTGAAACGCTCGAGTACGGCGTGAGCCACCTTAAAATTAAACTGCTTATAATTTTGGGACATCAAGACTGCGGTGTTATGAAATATGCAATGAATGCACCCCTGTACAATGATGAACTTGAAAATCTTATATGCCATGCGCAGTGTGTCAAAATGCAGATGGGAACGGCGTGTTTTAATGAACTTGCAAAGCATTACTGTGATTTTGCAAAACACAGACTTTTAGCCAAGTCAAAAATCATTAAGGAAGCATGTGATGAGGGAAGATTAAAAATCGTAAAAGCGTATTTTACCCTTGAAAACGGCGAAGTTGAGATTTTGGACTAAGGAAGCGGGTCGTATCCGCCGGGGTGAAACGGGTGGCATTTTAAAATCCTCTTTGCGCCAAGAAAACAGCCTTTTATGACGCCGTATTTCTTTATGGCGTCATAGGTGTACTTTGAGCATGTCGGGTAAAATCTGCATGTTGAGGGTGTAAATTTTGAAAAAAATCTGTAAATTGAGATTAATTTCAGACAAACTTTTTGTCCGGGGTTCAATTTTTCTCCGTCAACTGTTTTTCTATGCATAAAATATCTTCTTCCGTGTCAATGTCTATAACTCTTGGTGTCAGATAAATTGCGGGATTGTAGCCTATAAAATCCCCCGCTTCAAACATTGTATCATACTTTAGCGCGTAAAATGCGCCGTTTTCGCACACCATTTGATAGTGCTCGTTAGTATCCTGTCTGCGCGGGCGCGTACGGTAATCATAAAGCCCTAAAGCCTTTCCGTCGTGCAAAATTTTCCACTTGGCATGCGTTGTACCGAGGCTAAAGGCGCTAAAGCAGCTGTCATAGCCTTCTTTTTCTTTTTGAAAATAAAACTCAAAGGCGCTATCTATGTATTTTGAGTCCCGAAGGGGGCATGTCGGCTGTAAAAGCACAACATAGTCGGGTTTGTAGTCCTGTGTGTCTTTCAAAAATTTTGCCGCGTGAATCATAACGGGAATGGTTTTTGTTTCATCCCGTGCAAGTTCCATCGGGCGCTTAATTACTTGCGCGCCAAAGCTTTCAGATACACGTGCAATTTCTTCATCCTCTGTTGAAACGACGGTTTTTGTTATGTATTTTGAATACAGTGCCGCCTCAATTGAGTACGCCACAAGGGGTTTTGAGCATATCGGGCGCAGATTTTTTCTCTTTATTCCTTTAGAGCCGCCGCGGGCGGGGATTATCGCTAATATTTCCAAAACCTCAGCACCTCCTCGATTTCTTTTGCATCAGCCCCGTCATCAATCAACATGCGCCTTGCGGCGTTAAAAGTTTTGGCGCTTGAGCTTATATTTATTTTTTTGCCGTTTTCATAAAATTCGCACGCCAGTATGTGGCTGTTGTTTTGTTGAATTTGTACGAAGTTTTCCGTCAGAGAAGCTGAAATTGCACTCTCGATGAGGTTTTCCCATCTTTCAGCCGTACAGTTTACGGCGATTTGCGCATCAATGTCTTTAAAAAACGGTTCAACGCCGACAAGGTAAATTTTGTCTTTTGTTTTTATAAAATTATAGCCCAAAATGCCGCAATACTGCCCAATTTCCCGTGTCAGCGAATCAAAAAACGGAAGAATTATCTTATCTAACGCATTTTGTTTATCTTTTTCGCTTAAAAAGTCCGTGCCGAGCATTGCAAAAGAGTTTTGATATTTTGAAATCCCGCACAGGATTGAAATGTCGTAACCGCCGCAGATTGTATAAATGCTAAATTCTTTTCCCCAGATGTATTCTTCCGTGAGAACTTTTTTAAATCCGCTGTCAAAAAAAGCTTCTATGGCGTGCTTTGCACAGCCGAAAGTTTCACAGATTAGTGCACGGGAAGCAGTTGCACAATCGGGCTTAACCACAAGCGGAAACTTGCCTTTCCTTGCAGAGTCTGCTGCTGCCTGCTGTTTTTCAAAAAATTGAAATCTTGCGGTCGGGATTTTATTTTTATAAATGAATTTTTTTGTCCAAATTCTTGAGTCAAACTGTTTAATGATTTTATTGTCGGGCGCAAAGACTTTGAGTCCGTCTTTTTCAAACTCCTCTTTTATGGGGCTTAAAAGCGACTCGCTGTCGCACAAAAGCGTAACGGACATTTCGTTTGCAAGTGCAAAGTCCTTTAGCTCCCGTATGTTGTCGGGCAAAATGTCTATAAATTCCGCATCGGTATTTTCAAGTGTTGAAAAAACTATATTGTCGGGGTTTTGTGTAAAGTATTGCGCAAAAGCCGCCGCAGCGTATGTTTTTCCGATAAGCAATATTCTCATAAGAAAATTATATCATAAATGCATACCTTGGGTATATGCAATTTAAAACGCTTGTATCCGTTATATGTTGGCGGCTTCGGCTTGCGATATGCGAGCTGCCGAATTTTGCGCATTTTTTTAAAAGGTGTTATTCCTGCATTGTGCTCATTATTACTTTTGCGGCTTCTTTTGCGTTATCAAATTTAATAAAATCCGTTATATGATGGCTTATGCCGTTTGCCGAGCCCCAGCCCCTTTTCATAAATTTTACGTTATCCATATCTTCTTTGCCTGTTATAATAAAACAGACTTCATTACCCGATTTAGCCGCTTGCGTACACAGTCCTTCACCTGTCCCGCGAATATATAAATCGGTGACGGGCATTGAAATCATTTTGTTATGCTTTGTTTCAAGTTCCTGACCGAGTTTTTGCATATTTTCTTTTGAAGCTGTAACAGCAAAAACCCTGCCAAAGTTGAGCGAATTATTAATCGAGTTTACTCTCATTATTTAATCTCCTTTTGTATGCTGTAATGTTTCTAAAAAACATGTGCAAA
Source organism: uncultured bacterium (assembly GCA_949300515.1). Classification (GTDB taxonomy): domain Bacteria; phylum Cyanobacteriota; class Vampirovibrionia; order Gastranaerophilales; family Gastranaerophilaceae; genus Galligastranaerophilus. Next base: position 9,490 of record CASGEP010000004.1, on the reverse strand, counting down.
AAATATTTTGCGCCAGATAATGCAAATAAAAACAGGCACCTGAAAATGTACCTGTTTTTATAAATGTTATTATATCTTAACCTCTAATATTTAATTCTTTGATTAATTTTCTGTATTTTTCAATATCAGATTTTTTAATGTATGTAAGCATTCTTTTCCTTCTGCCTACCATCATTAAAAGACCGCGTTTTGCCTGAAAATCTTTTGCATTTGATTTTAAGTGTTCCGTTAGCTCTGCAATTTTTTGAGAAAGCATAGCAACCTGAACTTCAACGCTGCCGCTGTCTTTAGCGTTTGCGCCGAACTTTTCGATTAATTCTTGTTTGTTTTTTAAGTTAATTGTCATTTTAAATCCTTTTAATTTTAATATCTAACGTTAAATATCGGTGGTGAGAATATTCTATATGAAACAAAAAATAACATCAATATTAAAATGTAAATTTTAATTAACCGAGAGCATTTGTACCAAGGTGCAGTTTTGAGCGTCCGAATTTTTCCTCTATTTTATCCCAGGCATCGGAAAGTTTTTGATTTTTTGCAATCCTTTCCGAGTTGAAAAGTGACATCTGATAGGGGCTTTCGCAGGTTAACTTCAGGGCGCCAACCCCGCAGGAGCGGTAAATAATATTCGGATTGTAAATCTCGTCAAGCATTTCTTTAATTTTTAAATTAAATTCAAACTCCGAATTTGTGGGGGTTTCAAGAGTTGCTTTGCTGCTTAATACATAAAAATTTTTGGTTCTTAGCATAATGCTTATGACACCTGACATTAACCTGTGGTGTCTTAATTTTTTGCAAACTCTGTGGCAGTGGTAGCTGAGCGCGTTTGCAATAAAAGTTTTATCTGATGTAAAATTTGCAAAAGAGGCTGTTTTTTGTATGCTTTTTGGCAGTGTTTCGTTAGGATTTACAGGGCTTGCGCATTCTCCCAAAAGTTCATATTTAAGGTCAAGACCGACTTTGCCCATTACTCTTTTAATCCAAGCGTCGTTTTGGGTTGTAAAATTATAAGCGCTTGAGATGTAGTGTTTTCTTAACAGTGACGCAGTATTGAAGCCAACCCCCCAAATGTCCTCAATCGGTGTAATTTTAAGTTCGTCTTTAATTCTTCTGTAGCCGATTTTATATGTGCCAATGTCCGGATTTTTTTTGTTTAGTTCTTTTGCCTTCTCGCAAGCAAGTTTTGCAAGTGTTTTTGAGTAAGAAAGTCCTATTGAAACATCAATCCCTATGTCGTTTTTTATGTCAAGGCGGATTTTTTCTATTATTTCTTCATAAGAGCACCTGTGCAGTTTTCTTGTGCCGCCTAAGTCCAAAAAGGCCTCATCAATCGAATATACTTCAACATTTGGAGTGTAGTCATAGAGCTTTGTCATAACTCGTTTTGAAATTTCATTGTAACGAGAGTGGTTGCCTGATAAATAAATTACGTTTTTAAACTGTTTTTTTGCCATAAAATAAGGCATTCCCATTTTTATACCAAGGGCTTTTGCCTCGTTTGAACGCGCAACAATACAACCGTCATTATTTGAAAGTACGCAAACAGGCTTGCCTTTCAGGGTCGGATTGAAAAGAATTTCACAGGAAGCAAAAAAGTTGTTGCAGTCAACAAGAGCTATTACATTGTATTTTGGCATTAAAATTTCCTCATTATTCCAACCGCTACCCCAAAAATGGTGAGCGAGTTTTTCGGATAAATGTTTTTGTAAGAAGAATTTGCAGGTTCAAGCCAAACGCTAGAGCCCTTTTGTCTGTAGGTTTTAAGTGTGAATATGCCGTCAACATTTGCAAGTACAATGTCTTTGTCCCTTGCTTCGCTTGTTTTTCTAATGCTTACATAATCTCCTTCATAAATTCCAAGCTCCACCATAGAGTCGCCTGCTACCTTAAAAACAAAAACAGAAGGGCTATTGAGGTTTAATTCTTCATCAAAAGATATTAATTTTTCAACGCTGTCATCCAGTGCATTTGCAAATCCTGCTCTGACTTTTGTATCAAAAAGAAATGCGCCGCGGGCAGTATTTGCGATGTAGAGTCTGCCCGAGCGTTCTTCAAGGAGGTTAGAAATTTTCAATGCGTTAATGTATTGAGCAACTGAGTTTCTTGATTTAAAATTAAAATCTTGTCTTATATTTTCCAGACTCGGAAGGGCGTCTTTCCCATAACTTTCTTTCAGATGTTCGAAGAACTCTCTTTGCTTTTGTGTTAAATTCTTCATATTTATATTATGTACAATTGTACATAATTTGTCAAGTAATTTTTTTATTGTATTTTTTGCGCTAAAATTTAGAAATGAAAATCAAACTAAGCGAACTCTTTTTTGTTTGTGTAAAAATCGGCGCCTTACTTTTAGGCGGCGGCTATGTTATAGTGCCGCTTTTGGTTAGTGAATTCAGTGAAAAGAGAGCTTGGCTTTCGCGCGAGGAGATTATAGATTTTTATGCCATGGGTCAATGTATCCCGGGGATTATTGCGCCAAATACCATTATGTTGGCAGGTTATAAATTAAGGGGTAAAACGGGTGCCTTTTGTGCGCTTTTGGGTCTTACACTTGCGCCTTTTGTTGCAATACTTTTAATAGCCTCTTTTGTCAGTTTGCTGTTAAAATCAGTTGTTGTAAATGATATTTTTTGGGGTGTAAATGTTGCGGTAATTATCCTTATAATCCTCACCGTAAAAGAGGTTTGGAGTGTTTCAATTATCGATAAATTAACTATGTTGTTTTTTTTAACGGCGTTTTTTATGTGTATTTTTGGTATTTCTCCTGCGATAATAATTCTGCTTGCCGTTTTATTGGGAACTTTGCGAGCTAAATTTTTAAAAGGAGAGGCGAAATGACTTTTCTTCTTTTGTGTTTTGAATTTGCAAAAATAGGCCTGTTTTCCTTTGGCGGAGGATATGCGACCTTGCCTTTTTTGTATCATATGAGTGAGGTCTACGGCTGGTTTTCTTCTAATGAGTTATCACAAATGCTTGCTGTTTCAAGCATTACCCCCGGCCCTGTAGGTTTGAATGTGGCAACTTTTGCAGGTTTTAAAACCGCAGGCATTTTAGGCTCTTTTTGTGCAACGATGTCAATTATGCTGCCTTCTTTTTTCTTTGTTTTGTTGGTATCAAAAATGCTTAAAAAATTTAAAGACAGCCCCGTTTTGAATTCAATTATGTATACGCTTCGCCCTGTTTGTGCTGCAATGCTTGCAGCTGTTGCCTTCAGGTTATTTTTGGAATCTGTTGTCAAATTTAATAATTTTTCTGATTTTGTTTTTAATAACGTTGATTTTAAAGCATTTTTGCTTTTTGTTATTTTATTAATATTTAGTTTAAAAATCAAAAAAGATCCGCTTATCTATCTTGCTTTTGGTGCAATAGCGGGAATTTTGCTGCATTTTGGTCATTTATTCGCATAGAATAAAAAAGACTCCCTGTTTGGGGGAGCCTTTCTTTTATAAAGTTGCGAATTATTCAACCGTAAGTTTTTTGCCGTTAGTTTTTTCTGCGGCAAGTTTTGGTGCTTCGATTGCCAAAATACCATGTTCAAGTTTTGCTTTTGTTTTTTCGACATCAATTTCTTGCGGGAAATATACCGTTCTTGAAAATTCACCGTATCTGAACTCTGATTTTCTGAAGCCTTTTGTATCTTCTTTGTGCTCTTCTTTTCTTTTTGCGTTTATTGTCAGATAGTTTTTGTCGATGTCAATATCAAGATCTTCTTTTTTAACTCCCGGTAATTCAGCTTTTATATTATATTGAGTGTCTTTTTCGTGTATTTCAACCGGCATTGCATATTTGTCCTGAGTATCTTCGTTTAGAATGTATTCAGGGAAAAAGCTGTCAAAGTTTCTATTTAAAATAGAGCTTATTTCATCGTTAACCGATTTAATGAAATTGTCAGGTGATTTTTTAATTAAAAATTTCATAATTAACTCCTTTCAAATATCATCTGTACTTCCAACAATGCTATTATTACTCTGTTTTATAAAAAACATTAAAAAATTAATTAAAATTTAAGAATTTATTTTGTTATAACTCTTTAAAAACTACCATAGAGTTTGGATTTAGCACATATTCAAGCCCGAAAAACTCTTTTGGTTCAAAAGTTATATGTTCTTTGTTTGAGGTATCAAAAAGTATATACCAGTTTTTGTTTTCCCGTGCTTTCGGAAGTTTAAACTTGTAATCAAAAGGATGTTTGGAAAAAGCAATAAAAAAGCCGCCGCATACGTCCTCAACTTTTATTCCGATGTAGTTTCTGCCGTAGTCGGACTTTAAGTTTTCGCTGTTTACGTCAATTTGCTGCGAATGTTCATTGTAGTACGATAATTTTTTGTCGAAGTCGGCAGATGTAAAGACAGAGTTTGACTTTCTGAATTCAATCAGGCTTTTGCAAAATTCAAAAATCCTGTTTTCAAAAGTTCCTTTTCTGCTCGCTTGCGCATAGTTGTAGTAATTTGTGCTGTCATCGAGATTGTAGCTGTTGTTATTTGCGCATTTTGAGTGCATTATGATGTCGCCAAGCTGCATCATGGGCACCCCTTTTGATAAAAACAGCATTGCAAGCTCTTTTTTTATTGCGTTTTCTTTTACCTGCTCATTGTTACGGTTGTCAAAACACAACTCCCACGGGGAGCCGCCCTGAGTGTCAGGGTTTGGTTTTGAATAGCTGTTGCAGTCATAAAGGCTGAACCCGTCATGGCAGCAGATGTAATTTATTGCGCCGTATTTATCTCTAAAGCGGCTTTTTGTGCCTTCAAACACGTTTATAACGTCGCAGAGATTTATATGGTCGGGGTAGAGTGCCGCACGTCTTATGGTATCTCTTGATATATCGTTCCACTCCATCCAGTTGTGAGGGAAATTACCGAGCTGGTAACAGTTTTCGCCGCAGCATGTCCAGGGTTCGGCTATAAGCATAATGCCTTCCTGAGCTTCGTTAGGGTTGTTTATTACTTTTACCCCTCTTTTTTCAAGCTCGTGCGTTAAGTTTGCGCAAAGGCTCGTATGCGCACAGTATTCGGGTTTGTCGTCTTTTGAAGTGTCCATAAGTGACACCGCAAGGTCAAAACGGAAGGCATCCACTCCCTGATTTGCCCAAAAAGCCACAGAATCCGCCACAAGGTTGTAAAATCCTTCGTTTGAAGTGTTTGTGTCGTTGTGACAGCCGCAATATTGCCTGTAATACTTTATTTCATTCGTACTGTCGCCGCAGCTTCCCTGATGGGCATTGCCCGTAAGCTTGTAATAGCTTTGATTATCAATAAGCGCATATGACATAAGCGAGGCATCGTCGTTGTTGTGCCAGTGAATGCGGGCTTCTCCCGTGTGATTATATACTACATCCATGCAGACTTTTATGCCGTTTCTGTGAAACGAGTCGACCATTTCGCGAAATTCATTGAGGATTTTGCCGTATTCTTTAGAATAGGAGTAATGTCTTGAAGGGGAAAAGAAGTTAAGAGTCATATATCCCCAGTAATTGTGCCCGTCCTCTCTGAAATCAAACTCTTGAAGGGGCAGAAATTCTACCATGGTAAAACCCATCCTCTTTATAACGGGTGCAAATTTTGCGGCGCCGAGGTATGTCCCGCGCTCTTTCATTGCGACGTTATAAGTCATATCTTTTATATGTGTTTCGGCTATTATTTCCCCGGAAAACGGGCGAGGCTCAACGGTTGCGATTTCTTTTCCCTTATCAAGATACAAAACCGACTTCGGGGCTTGTTTTGCGTTGTCTTTTAAATAGTTTTCATCGCTCGAGCGAAAAATTTCAAGACTCAAACAGGCATCCGAGGGAAGGTGGCTTATTTCTCTTGAATAAGGGTCGTAGGCTATTTTATTAGGATTAAAGCGGTTCCCGCAGGCATCTACCTTTGAAATAAAACCGATGCCACTGCCCGCTTCAAATTCCTCCCTGTATTGCCAGTTCGGACCGAAAACCCTATACCCGTAAAAAACAGGCACTTTTAAGCCTTTAAGAGCATAAGTTTTTACAGATGTTTCCCATATGTCGCTGTCTTTTTGTTTTTGCATTTTTAAATTCATAACGGGGTCTTCTCCCGCCGGTTTTTCAAAAATGCACAAAATCACCATGGTGGCATTTTTTGAGTATAATCTGAAATCCACTTTTTTATTTGCGAAGTCAAGATTTGCACCAAGATTTATTTTTGAATTTGTAACAAAAGACATATGTATCCTTTATTTTAAAGGGTTTATCACAATGCCGCTTAAGAGTTTCGGATAGAAATAAGTGGATTTTTGCGGCATTCTCTGACCCTGAGAAGATATTTCGATAATATCTTTCATTTTCGGATAAGCCATAATAAATGACGCTTCCGCTTTGCCCGTATCTATCATATCAAAGGCTTCAAACTCCTGTTTAATGTATTTGATACCGTTTTGTGACATTTGTTCTTCTTTTGAGTAGCCCAGTTCCTTTGTTATGATTAAATCGTGAAGAACGCTCAGGTCGAGTTTTTTAAGCACATCGGGCGCATCAACAAGGTCTGTCATACCTTCTTTTAATTTTAAAAGGTAAAATTTGTTGACGTTTTTCATATAAAGCCCCATCGAAATCACCTTTGCATTACTCTTTTCAATGGCTTCAAGAAACTGTTCTTTTACCTTTTGTTTGTTTGAGCTGTTAAAGGTGTATTCCTCTAAGTCAAAATATTTTTTAACCGCCTCTAAGAGTATATAGGGTTCGATGAATTTTGTTATTATCCTGTGAGTCGGAAATATAATAAGATTTTCATCATCCGCGTTGGTAAAGTAGCTCATAACGTACTTTGCCTGCGGATTATCGGAAATTTCGGAGTACGCCATTGCCGTTTCATACCTGTGGTGCCCGTCTGCAATGAGTACGCTTTTATCTTGAAGCGTTTCTTCAAAAACTTTAATATCATCTTCATTATCAATCAGATACACAATGTTTTGAACGCCGTTATCGTCAACTACGTCAATAAAGGGTTTTTGCCCTTGAAGTTTAGGGAGGATTTTGTTTTCGATTTGTTTTTGAGGGTCGTTGTAGACAAGGAAAATCTGGCTGAAATTAGCCCCGCAGGCTTTTGTAAGTTTCAGTCTGTCTTCTTTGGGTCCGCCCATGGTAAACTCATGCGGGAGAACTTTTTTTGTTTCAAATTTTTCTATTTTGTTTTTTGCAATAAAACCTTTTCTCTCGATTGCTTTGCCGTTTTCTGTCGTGTATTTTTGAATAAGATATAAAATACAGGGTTTTTGCGTATGTATCAAAACTTTTTCATCGAGCCATTTTTCAAAAAAGTCTTTGGCATCATTATACCTGTTGTCCCCTTTTGTAAGAATCAGGCGCACCACGTTGTAAGGTGATTTTTTATAAAGTTCGTCCTGATAATCGCTTGTTATAACGTCGTATGGAGGTGCTATAACCTCTTTAATATTGACTTTTTCCTGATTGTAAACGATTGCGTCTAAAGGTTTAATATCCAAAATATCCTCCAAAATAAAATACTCCTTGCAAGTTTATTGTAGTAAATATTAACCCCGATGTAAAGCGCGGCTTAACCATACTTTACTTTGTAAATAAATATTAATTTTTTATCTTCCGGTGCAATTTTTTCCCGCAAAAATACTTTATTTATTTGTGGAAAGGTTTTAAAAGGTTAGTATTTCTATGGGTGTGTACGCTACTGCAATTTTTGACATCAGAAACATAGGAAAAGTTAGCCATGGCGACAAGGGCAGAATAGGCGCCGCTGCCGCGCAGACAGCAAATCTTGTCAGTGCGGCTTCAAAGTCGAGCATTGAACCTCTTAAAAACGGCGCAAATACTATTTTAAACTATGTCGATGATGCCGGAAATCTTATCGGTATTACAAACACGGCTTCAAAAGTTACAAATATAGCATCAAAAGCGGTAAACCCTCTTTTGTGTGTAGCATCGGGCATGAGAGTTTTAAACGATGATGACCAGTATGCGGCTTTAATTGAGGAAAGCTGTGCAATGGGAACAATGTTTGCGGGGGAAAAACTTTTTAAAACTCTTGTCGTAAACCCTGTATCAGGCAAAGAGGTAAAAGCCTCGACGGAGCTTGCGGGTAAAATTGCCTCAAGTATTCAGGATGCTACAAAAAATTTAAGCGGCGCCAAGAAAAAACTTCTCGCAATTGCGGCAGATATTGCACTTGTCGGGGTTTCGATACTTGCTTTCGATACGGGTAAAAAAGTCGGTAAAATGCTCTCGGGAAGGGATAGCGAAGATAATATCAATACTTCGCAGACGGGTGTGGATTATACCTCTTAAGCGCCGCAGCTTAAGCCGGCGCAGAGGTTTATGCCCTGTCCCGTAAGTCCTTTGGCATCGTCAGATATAAGATAAGAGCAGAGTTTTGCAATTTCATAAGGCTCTATAAAACGCCTCTGGGGGATTATATCAAGTATTTCGCGCTTTTCTTCATCATCAAGCGCCTCATCGGAGAGTTTTGTATCCACCCAGCCGGGGTTTATTTGATTTACCGTGATATTATATGGGGCAAGCTCCAGCGCGAGCGACTTTGCAAGCCCTAAAAGCCCTGCTTTTGCAGCACTGTAGGCGCTTGCATTTGCCTCGCCCACACTGCCCGATATTGAGCCTATGTTTATTATTCTTCCCCACATGTTTTTTTTCATATCCGAAACGGCATAAGAACATAAAAGCTGGGGCGTTATAAAATTGAGATTTACAAGCTCTATAAGTTCGTTTTGTTTTGTATTTTCAATCGGGCTGTATATATAAATACCGGCGTTATTGATTAAAATATCCACACTGCCCATTGTTTCTTTTGCGCAATCGTAAAGCGTTTTTGCATTTTTCGGGTCACTTAAATCAATACTCAGATAGTCATTATCATCGCTCTTGCTTCTGCCGCAGCCAAAGACCCTGTATCCGCGGGATTTTAACTCATCATAAATTGCAAGCCCGATACCTTTTTTAGAGCCCGTTAAAAGCACGTTTTTGCCGCTCATATTTGTTCTTTCGTGTGTTTTAGGACAATGTCCGAGATTTGATTAATTAAATCTTCGCGCTGCTTGTCGGATAAATCCCTGAGCGCTTCAACCGCGGCATGGAGATTGGGGTTTTTATCGTACCATCTTTTGTATTCTCTCGGGTTGTAGTCCGCAATAATCTTTACAAACTTTTTGTAATCTTTTTCGATGATTTTTGGCACTTTTAAAATTATATCGACTGCAACTTCGCACTGTACCTCGGGGTCTAAATCCTCTAATAACTGCATAAAAGCGCTTAAATACTTGTCTTTGTCATACCATCTTATATATTTCTTCATACCCTTATTATATCAAATTTTTAACTAAATTTGCATAAAATGTAGTAAAAATTTAAAAAAGTACTTGCCACATGCTAAAAAGCCTTATATAATCACATATAATAAAGGAAGGAGTTCACAATGAACAAAGAAGAATTAGTACAAGAAATTGCAAAAAAAGCTAAAGTTACTCAAAAAGAAGCTGCTGAAATTTT
>CASGEP010000003.1 GCA_949300515.1 uncultured bacterium | reverse complement strand
TGGCTGAGCGCCTGCGGTGCCTTGAGATCGTTGTCCATTGCATCAAAGAAGGCATCGACATACCCCTGTGCTTTATTTTCAAGAACGTCTGCGGGTTTTCCCTGTGCCTTGAACTGTGCGATCTTCCGGCAGAGCCCCTGACGTGCGATGCGCGCCTGATCAAGAGACTCAAAACTGAACTTCAGCTGGCTGCGGTAATGACCGCCGAGGCAGAAGTAGCGGTAATCAAGCGCATCATAACCCTTCTCCTCGAGAACCGACAGCGTGAGGAACTCGCCGCTGGACTTGCTCATCTTGCCTTTGTCGTTGATGAGGAATTCACCATGACACCAGTAATTCACCCACGGCTTTACGCCGAAAGCGGCCTCAGCCTGCGCTATCTCGTTTGTATGGTGTACGGGAATCGCATCTATTCCCCCGCAGTGGATATCAAAATGATTGCCAAGGTATTCGCTGCTCATCGCAGTGCATTCGATATGCCAGCCGGGGTATCCCACTCCCCACGGGGAAGGCCATACCATTATCTGGTCCTTGAATTTTGAATTTGTGAACCAGAGCACGAAATCCTTGGGATTCCTCTTGTTTGAATCCACCTCGATACGTGCCCCTTCCCTGAGCTCATCAAGATTCAGCTTCGCGAGCTTTCCGTAATCATCGATCGTGTCGATGGAGAAATACACATTGCCGCCCGCAATGTATGTGTGCCCCTTCTCCTCAAGCTTTTTTATGACTGTTTCAATTGTTTTTTCTTCGTTGTAAACAGGTACTATAATGTCGATAGTTTTCATCATATGAAAATAGTAGCAAATTTTTAAAAATTTGGCAGTATTATTAAAATTTTTGAACAGATTGTATCGGACCCGAGAATATCTCTCTGCCTTTTTGATAGAGGAATATGCCGCTGTAAGTGTAGAAAACCCCTGCGCTCAGGTCGCCTTTTTCAAGGTTGTTTATACTTATAAAAGCTCGAAGTGCGGGCTTCCCGAGTTTTTGAAAATTGCTTGATATTGTGTAGCTGCCGCCGTTTCCCGTAATTGTAAAGTTGCTTCCCTCAAGATTCAGAAGTCCCGAGCTTTTTTTTAGTGTTTGAAGGGCGGAGTTTGCAATCCGGGGCATGGATTTTGTGTTTTGCGCTTCTATTTGCATATTGGCTACTATTTCGTTTGCGATGTTTACAACGCTGTGTTTTGCACGCCAATACAGAGAAAGCTCAACTATAGACAAAAATATTGACATTATGATAATAAAGACAAAACTAAACTCTAGGATATTCTGGGCCTGCTTTTTCATATGTTAATCATTTTCTTTAAACGCTGCATTACCGTTTTTTTGTCGATATTGGGGTATATCAGCGAGTCTTTGTGATATTTGTTGTATTCTTCAATGATATTGTAAGGAAGCGCGCTGCCATCGGAGAGAATACTTGCAATGTCCTCAAGGTAGGCATCCTGTTCGCTTCTGTAGAGTGCATCTTTGTTCCTCAGGTCTTCATCCGCTTCAAAGTGCACAATGGCATGGAAAGCAGCATTAAGCGTGGAATCCCCGAGGTTTTTGGGGTATTCCTTAAGTGCCTGCAAAACGGTTATTCTTTGTGCAAGCACGTCTAAAATCAGTCCTGATACTTTTTTCCTGTCTTTTATATATTGAGCGTTATTGTTAAAATTCTGCATTTTAATTTACCATTACAGCGGGTGTTTCGCCTTCGCACATTGACTTTGTAATGTGCATAAGCCTTGTCATATCGCCGTTGCAGTATCTTGCGGCGATTTTTTTAAGCGATGTTGCAATGATGTCAGAGTTGGAGTAAGCGGTTCTGTAGAAGAATTTTTTACCCTGTTTAATTCTCAAAAGCATCTCTTTTTCAAAGAGCCTGTCCATTACCGTTTTAATGGTTGTATAGGCACGTTTTGTGTTGTCCGTTTTAGACAAAAACTCCCATACGTCCTTAACGGAATTTTTATAAATTCCTGATTTTTCCAATTCCCACATTGCGTTTAATATTATACTTTCAAGTGATCCGTGTTTAAAGTTCATTTCATTTTTTCCTTTTAAGTCTAGTATCTTGTCCTGAAGTGTTCCGCGTCAAATCTGACATCCGACGGGCCTAAATCTGTTTTATCCTTTATGTGAAATTTATATCCCGAGGTATTCACAACGGATTCATCTTTATAGATATAAACTCCCGACTTTGTACGCGTAAGAGGAGAATGAGCATCATTTTTAGTCGCTTTAGAAGGCGTAGTTTTGTTTAGCATCTCCTTTATCTTGTGCCCGGGCATTTTATGTGTATTTATAACATTTTGAGAATTACCGCAGCCGCAAAAACAAAGCACTGTACACATGCCAAGCAAACAGCACGACACACGAAATATTGTTTTTTTAAATACAACTGCTTCAAACATGTTTATTACTACTATTATAACACTTTATATAATTTTTTAAACCCGTATAAAATGATTTTTACAAATATTGCAAAATATTGTAAAATACTATAAAACAAGACGGTTGGAGGGGCTGATGAACATCGGTATTTTGTGTATGGCAACAGGCAGATATATTTGTTTTTGGGAGGAATTTTACAAAAGCGCCAAAGAATTTCTTTTCCCAAATCATAATGTGCATTTTTTTATATATACCGACGCTCCAAAAATCAGCTTTGAGGATAGCAAAGATGTTACAAAACTCTTTGCTCAATCTTCAAAATGGCCCATAAGCGTGTGCGATAAATTTGCAATTTTATTAAGCGGAAAAAAATTTTACAAAGATTTTGATTATCTGTTTCATTTCAATATCAATATGAAATTTATTGCCCCCATAGGTGATGAAATTTTACCGGGCAAGGATAACGGCTATCTTTGCGCCTGCGAGTGGTTAAACCATAAACTAAAAGGTGTGGTTGATAATTTCCCCTACGAAAGAAATCCTGACTCGCTTGCATATATCCCGAAAGGACAGGGTAAACACTATTTTATGAGCGGGGTGCATGGCGCAAGGACAAAAGAATATCTAAGCATGTGTGCAGAGATTGAGGACAATATAAGGCGGGATTTTAAAAACGGAATTATAGCAATCTGGCATGATGAAAGCCATTTTAACAAGTATATGCTGGATAAAAATCCGCTTATTATACCGAGCGAGTACGCAATTCCCGAGAATTGGAAGATTAAAGGCTACAGAAAAAACCGCAAAGGGCTGCTTTTGGATAAAAAACACTGGAGATACGGCGGGCACAGCTATTTAAGAGGAATTAGCGACAAGAAAATAACGCCGGTTAAATACTGGATTTCAAAGCTGTTTAATGTGAAATATTAGCCCTTGTATTCAATATTTTTAATTATCCGCATTAAATCCGTGCGTCTGTTTTCTTTTAAAAAGAAACACGGGTACATTTTGATATGCCAGAAAATCTGACAGAGCCTGTTGTGCATAAAATGAACCATATTTTTTATACAGATTTGTTTTTTATCGTCCGCAAAAGGGGTCTGCATAAAATATTCCCAGAATTTTTCCCGATAAATGTTATAAAAGCCTATTTTCCAGGGTTTAACGCCCGCAAAGTGCGCTATAGAAGGGTGCAGGTCGTTTGAGAAATAAAAGTTTATCGTAATAAAGTTATATTTTTTCTCCATTTTTTTTACATGCCCGAGAAGTGTTGCGTTCATAACATCCTGATCGCTGTAGCTTAACTTTTGCCAGTTTGCCTTCAGGTAATCAAACATTTTTTTCTCAATGTTGTCGAGGCGCATTTTCTCTAAATCCAAAAGGCAAACACCCGCGTTAAAGTAAAAATTCTCGGGCTTTTGCTCAAAACCCATACGCGCCATATGTAAATTTGCGCCCATATCCTCAACGCATGCGGCGTATTGTGCAGGGGATAATTCGGTATTAAATAAATCCGATAAACTATCCAAAACAATTAAATCGCAATCAAGATATAAAATTCTTTTAATCTCAGGCAGGAGAGAGGGGAGCATAAGCCTGTAGAGTGTCGGTATTGTTACGTTTTTGCACACGCCGTTATTAAAATAAGGCTCAAAAAGCGAATTGTCAATTTTGTGAAAGATAACATTTCCGCACTGTTTCAGCCTTTCCATATTATCATGCTCTAAATGCGAGTGCAGAATGTGAAAAACAAGTTCTTCATCACTGTTTTTATTTTCCTGTGCGCTCTTTATAACGACCGCCGCATACTTTGCGTAATTATCATCAGTTGACAAACATATATCTAGCTTTTTCATAGTGTTTATATTATCATAAAAGTCGGGACTGAAAAAGGATTATGGATAAATAAATGAGACCGCTTGTAAGTGTCATAATGCCTGTGTACAATACGCCCGAGCGTATACTCAGAGAGGCAATCGAGAGTATTTTAAACCAGACATTGAAAAGCTTTGAATTTATAATAATTGACGATTGTTCAAAGAAAAGCATTCAGCCTGTTGTCGAAAGTTACAACGACGAGAGAATAATTTTTATAAGAAATAAACAAAATCTCGGTGTTACGGGTGCCCCAAATATCGGGCTTGATAACGCGCGGGGCGTATATGTAGCAAGAATGGACTCTGATGACATATCGTATCCCGACAGGTTTGAAAAACAGGTTGAATATCTTGAAAACAATCCTGATATTGATATTTTGGGCTGTGCATTTGAAAAGTTTCCAAAAAAACGCATTACAAAGCTGCCGCTTGATGATGCCGCAATTAAGTGCGCCATGATTTTTAATTATAATGCAATCTGCCACCCTTCTGTTATGTTAAGGAAATCAACAATAGACAGGCTGAATGTCAGATATGAAAAACAGCATGAAGTCTGTGAAGATTACGGTGTGTGGCTAAAGTATGTAAATGAAGTTAAATTTGCAAATCTTGACGACGTGCTTTTAAGGTACAGATGGAGCGGCAACAATATTTCAAAAAGAAAAACACATATACAGAGCGCAAACACTCAGATTTTAATGTTTAAAGCGCAGGGTGAGTATTTTGAATTACCCTGCAAACAGGCAATAAACTCTGTTGAAAAGTGTCGTGATAATAAAATTGTTACCTCGAAGGATTTAAAAATTATAAATGATTTTATAATGAAGGTTAAAAACAGGCTGAGGGCTGAAAAACCTGAATGCATTTATAATGTTAATCGAAACTTTTATAAAACTTTTTTAAAAAGATGTGTCAGTGACGTAAGTTTTCTTCAAATGCTTTTCTCAAGAGAGCTTGACAGTATCATAAAACTGTCGATATTTGAAAAACTCGGTATGATAATTGGAATTTAGGCTATTTTGTCATGTTTTTAGAGCGCAGCTGTCTGTGGTAAGTGATTGCAAACCTGTGTGCTTCATCCCTTATGCGCTGAAAAAGATGCAGCGCGGGCGAATTTAGCGCAAAAATAACGGGTTCTTTGTTATTTGGCAAAAAGACTTCTTCTTCCCGTTTTGCAAGAGAAACAATATCTAAATCCAGCCCCATTTCTTTCATAACTTCAATTACGCTTGAGAGTTGTCCCTTGCCGCCGTCTATTATTATTAAATCCGCAGGCTCAATCTCTGCGCTTTTTATTCTTTTAAATCTTCGCCTCAGGATTTCGCGCATACTTTTAAAGTCGTCCACTTCGCCTTTTTGAAGGGTTTTTAGCTTATATTTTCGATATTTTGATTTTTTGGGCATACCGTTTTCAAAATACACACCCGAAGCAACGGTATTTGTTCCCTGAATATGGGAAATATCGTAGCATTCTATGGTATGGGGAAATTTTTTAAGGTTGAGTTTTTCCATTAAATATGTGCCGACTTCGTTGTAATCGTTCTGTATTTGCGTTAGTTCTTTTAATTTTGCCTGCTCAAGGTTAAACTCGGCGGTATTTTGAGCCATAAGAAGCATTTCCTTGTCGCGCTGCGACTTTGCCTCATTTATTGTTACTTTTTTGCCAAGCCTTGCGCTCAGCCACTTTTCATACAATTCTGTATCGTCAAGTTTTGCACCGAGAGTAATTTTAGAAGGTATTTCGGTATCCGTAATAATTGCGTAATATTCTCTTAAAACAGCCTGTATTATTTCGTTTATGTCATTTACTTTTGAATTTGCAAGATGAGAAAATGTAAAATCTTTTTTGTTTATGAGTCTGCCCTGTCTTACCTGCAGTATTGTTGCACAATACAGGCTGTCAGATTTAACAATGCCGATAAAATCCTGATTAATGCGCGTGTTTTCACTGACGACTTTTTGTTTTTCCATTGTTTTTTTAATGTCGTTGCAGCTGTCGCGGTAGCGCGCGGCTTTTTCATACTCCAGATTATCGCTTGCGCGCTTCATTTGTTCTTCAAGAATTTTTAAAAGCTCGTTTTGTCTGCCTGATAAAAAAAGTTCAACATCTTTTAATATTTTTTTGTAATCTTCGCTTGATATAAGCTTCTGACATGGCGCGCTGCACTGCCCGATGTCATAATATAAGCACGGGCGGGATTTAAACTTTGGTGTTTTGCACTTTTTCAGCGGAAAAATTTTACCGAGAGTTTCAAGTGTGCAGTACATGGCGCGAGAATCCGTGTAGGGTCCGAAATATTTGCCCTTTTGCATATTTCTGTTTGCTTTTCTTACAACGGTAATTCTCGGGTATTCTTCATCGGTTATTAAGAAATAGGGAAATTTTTTGTCATCTTTAAGCAGGATATTGTACTTTGGTTTGTATTTCTTTATGAGTTCAGATTCTAAAATCAGCGCCTCAACCTCTGTATTTACAACAATGCACTCGACGCGCACAATTTGCGGCACCATCACCTGCAGCTTGGGTGAGTCTTTTTTATCGCCGACAAAGTAGCTGTTTACGCGGTTATAGAGGTTTTTTGCCTTGCCAATGTATATTATCTCTCCGTTTTTATCAAAATACTGATAACAACCTGGGAGTTTTGGCATTAGTTTGATCTGTTTTTTAATGTCTGTATTCATCAATAAATATTTTATCACCAATTTTAACCCCGGGGCAGAGGTTTACAAATTCGATTGTGTATTTTGCGCCAAAAACAGGTTTTAAAATCGAAAATGGTGGAATATTAAATTTATAGTATATTACATTAAAATTGCTATCCAAAAAGACGGCATCAAACCTGAAAAATACAAACAAAGAGTGTATCCAGAAGGCATTTTTAAAAATAAGGATTTTATGCCCTTTGGGTTTTGTTTGAAACATCAGCCCCAAAAATCTTTTAAGAAAGGAGTCTTGCACACAGGCATTATCTGATAATAAATTATTATTTAAAAATATTTTTGTTTTTTTTCTCATAAACACTAGTATTTTTTAAAACATCTGATATAATATATATATAATACTATGAATGTAGTAGTAAATGTTACGCATACATTTTTCATTCAAAAAATGGAATTAACCAGCATACACCGCCAAGGAGGCAAATATGATTTTAGAATACAAAATAGACGAACTCAATGTGCAGAGCGCATGGCTAAAAACGCTCTATGACCTTGTGGATGAACTGAACTGCAAGTGTCAAACTTTCTTTGAGGAAAGTTATAACCCGAAGATGAAATGTTTCGGATCGGTACGTATTGTAAAAATCATAGGCTCAAACTCTATGCTTGGCTGGTTAAAATTGCGAATGGAGCGTTATACTCACTTTGTAGATTCGCTCAATTCTCAAAATACAAACTTTACAACCTCCTTTAATGACGACGAATAAAGCACGCAAAAAGCCGCTAATTTAACTTTAGCGGCTTTTTAGTAAGTAAAAATATTTTACGCCAATTTAAACTCAATGTTTAAAACTTGATTTGTGGAGTAATTTTTTTGTAATTCTTGTATTACAACATTATATTTTTCACTTCCGACATTCAGTTCAAATACTGCATCTTTGTTGTTTCTTGTAGACATTTCAAACTCATGTGCGCAGATTTGAACATTTTTTGATTCCATTCCTTTGCCGTAAACGGTTGCGGGAATAAAACCTTCCGCTCTTATCTGGCGCGGATTTTTATCCGTTTCGCGCTCTTTAGCGTTTAATTTGATGATGGTAGATTCTGCCATTTTATTTTTTCTCCTAAATTTATTACTTTGATGTTATTCTATTATATGTGTAAAATCTTAAAATGCAATTTAGTATGAGAATAATTTCAAAAAACTTTATAGAAAATGAAATAAAAAATGTAGGTTTCAGTGCCGACTATCTTGAAATTGGGCTAAATAAACACAAATTTTTATCACTAAAGGTTGAAAACCTAAGAGCAGTCGAGGCAAATATCCTAAAGCAAACTGCACTTTCTTGCTCTTGTGATTGCGCTGTTCACAGAAATTGCATTGATTGCAAGGTTGAACACTCAGACTGTATTTTATCCGGTACAATTTCACAGCTCATAAATGTATCTAAAAAACTCAGAATACAGCCTTTTTCAATGTCACGATTGAGTGATGATATTTTAAAACAGATTATTTGCTCAAAGAATTTTGCCAAGTCAAAAATTATGGGAATTTTAAACTTGACCAGCGATTCTTTTTCGGACGGTGGCGAATTTTTAGAGTTTAATGCGGCTTTTAGGCATGCCGAGCTTATGATTGAGCAAGGGGCAGGGATTATTGATATAGGTTCAGAGAGCACAAGACCAAAATCGCTGCCTGTTGAGGAGGATATCCAAGCAGAGCGAATTTTGCCTGTTGTAGAGTTTCTTAAAAAAAATCATCCCGACATTTTGCTAAGCGTTGACACAAGAAGTTCAAAAGTTGCCAATTTAGTGCTCGAGGCAGGGGTTGATATTATAAATGATGTGTCGGGACTAAAATATGATAAAAATATGGCAAAAATTGCTGCCGACTTCGGCTGCAAAATTGTAATAATGCACTCGCGCTCAAATCCTTGCGATATGGATGATTATTGCAACTATAAAAATCTTTTGGATGAAGTGTACAATGAACTTCAAAAATGCTGCAACAGCGCTCTTAATGCCGGGGTAAAACCTGAAAATATAATTATCGACCCCGGTTTTGGCTTTGCAAAAAATTATGAACAGAATATTGAAATGCTCTCGCGCATTGAAGAATTTAAAAGTATGGGCTATGAGCTTCTTGCGGGCGTTTCAAGAAAGAGATTTCTGCAAAGACTTGCAGGTGTTGACACTCCAAAAGACGCGGACGATATAAGCGCCATTTCAGGGGCATATCTTGCGCTAAAAGGTGTTAATTATCTTCGGGTGCACAATGTTGAAAAAACTCTCTGTGCTCTCAAATTCGCGCGGGCGATAAATGTGTAGCGGATTTATTTTGTCTTTTTCATAACTTTTTCAAGAACTTCGCTAAAAGGAACAATAGGGGTAAATTTATAGCCGCATTCTTCGCTCAGGCTTGCACCCATCATAAATATTTCCTCTTGGGGGTAGTCTCTGCATATTCTGTCGCGTTTTTTGTGGTTTTTGCACAGCTTTGTTTCGGGGTCAAGGTTGTTGCAGCGAAATATAAGTCCTGTTTCATCCTTTCCGACGACTTCAAGGTCATTATAGAAATAATGCATTTTTTTGAGTTTATTAAATACTTCCTCATCGGTCAGGATGTTTTTACCGTGTTTTACATATATTTTTTCACAACATTTCCCGCAGCAATTACACTTCCCGCTGCGGTAATATTTTCTTTTCAGGATATAGAGGTAGTAAAACCTTTTTAGCTTATGAAGCAATTTCATTTAAAAAATCATCATTTGATAACAGCGAAAATATCGCTTCATCGTCATCTATTGAAATTTCGCCGTTCATAACTTTTGATATTACAAGACTGTCGGCGCTTTTATCATCCTCATCACTCAGAGCCAAATCCGTAAATCTTTTAATATCCTGCTCTCTTTCATAGAGTTTTAATGCGGTATCGGAGATAGTTGACTCATCTACAAACAAGCCGTTGTCATCGGTATTATAAACGCCCGATGTGCCCAACGAAGATATTTTGCTAATACTGTTTTGAGATATAGCTTCATTATGCTCATTGGAAATTCTATCCAACATAACCCAAGTCCTTATTCATTCACATGTATAGTATCCAATATTTAGAAGAAAATTGTATCAATCTTTAGGTCTATTTTTTGTCACCCTTTTATAACAATATAGACTATAATCAATGTAAAATGCAAATTTTTATGATATATTTATCTTGATAAGAGAGGATAAAATTATGGAAAATCAAAAACGCGTATTACTTTGCATCCTTGACGGATGGGGCATTTCAAACGACACAAAATACAATGCTATAGCAGTCGGCAACACGCCGAATTACGATAATTTTCTAAAAACCATGCCACATACAAAAATCCATGCCGACGGCAATTTTGTAGGA
Organism: uncultured bacterium; assembly: GCA_949300515.1. Lineage (GTDB taxonomy): Bacteria > Cyanobacteriota > Vampirovibrionia > Gastranaerophilales > Gastranaerophilaceae > Galligastranaerophilus. The sequence goes on along the minus strand of CASGEP010000003.1, from coordinate 64,787 downwards.
CTTCCCAAGGGACAGATGGGAAATTCCGAAGTCGGACACTTGAACATTGGCGCAGGAAGAATTGTTTATCAGGAATTAACAAGAATTAACAAAGCGATTGAAGAAGGTAAATTTTTTGAAAATCAAGAATTTTTAAATGCAATTAACCACGTAAAGAAAAACAACTCCTCGCTTCATATATACGGTCTTGTTTCAACAGGAGGTGTACACAGCTCCATTGAGCATTTAAAAGCGCTTATAAAAATGGCTGCGCAAAACGGCTTAAAAGACGTTTATGTCCATGCTTTTCTTGACGGCAGGGACACTCCTCCGCAAAGCGCGGGAGAATTTTTAAATGAAATCGAAAACACTCTGAGCGAATATAATCTGCCTCCCATCGCTTCTGTTATTGGCAGATACTGGGTTATGGACAGAGATAAACGCTGGGAGAGAGTAGAGAGAGCGTATAATGCGCTGCTCTTGGGTGAGGGCAACAGTGCTAAAACTGCTTTAGAAGGTCTTGAAAACTCATACAAAAACGGCAAAAATGATGAATTTGTGGAACCTGTTGTCGTTGGCGGCAAGAGAATAGAAGATAACGACGCGATAATATTCTTTAACTACAGACCCGACAGGGCAAGGGAAATTACAAGCGCCATAGCGCTTGATGACTTTAGCGGTTTTGAGAGAAAAGTTAAAAGAGAAAATATTTATTATGTCTGCATGACACAATATGATGAAACTTTCCCGCTCCCCGTTGCCTTTAAGCCCGAAAGACTTACAAATATTTTGGGTCAGGTGCTGGACGATAACAACGTTAAAGAGTTTAGAACGGCAGAAACGGAAAAATACGCCCATATTACATTTTTCTTTAACGGCGGCGAGGAAGTTCCTTTTAAGCTTGAAACAAGAAAACTTGTTGCTTCGCCAAAAGTCGCAACTTATGACTTAAAGCCCGAGATGAGCGCGTATGAAGTCTGTGATAATGTAGTAGAAGCGCTTAATAATAAAGAGTACGGTTTTATACTTGTTAACTTTGCAAACCCTGATATGGTGGGTCATACGGGCGTTATGGAGGCTGCCGTTAAAGCTGTTGAGGCGGTTGATAAGTGTGTCGGAAAAATTGCAAAGACTGCACTTGAAAACAATGTCGAGATGATTGTAACGGCTGACCATGGCAATGCCGAGTGGATGTATAACGAACAAACACACGCACCCCAAACCGCACACACTACAAATCAGGTGCCCTTTATACTTGTAACGAATGATATGAAAAATGCAAAACTGAAACAAACGGGCGCCCTGTGCGACATAGCGCCGACGGTGCTTGATTTGCTCGGTATTAAAAAACCGCAGGAAATGAGCGGCGAAAGTCTGATTGAGCATTAATTTTATTAATTTTTAAAATTGCCCCCGGTTTAATCTTGGGGGCAGTTTTTATATCTGTTTATTACCCAAATGCAGCCGATGGCACCCGTTATAAAAAGTAAAACGCTTGCAATCTGCGCTATGGGGATTGAACCTATATTTAAAACGCTGTCTGTTCTTATTTCTTCGATTAAAAATCTGCCGATTGAATAGAGCATAAAATATGAGTAAAAAATTAGCCCGCAGCGCCCGTTTTGTATCTTCCTCACCCCGAAGAACAAAATTAAAAACACTAAAATGCACCACAGTGATTCATATAGAAAAGTAGGGTGAAAATAGCTGTAAGAGTAGTATTCTACAGGCCGATAAGCGGGCGCAATGTATAATTTCCACGGTAAATCACAGGGGGTGCCAAAGGCTTCCGAGTTAAAAAAGTTCCCCCATCTGCCTATTGCCTGTCCCGCTGCAAGTCCGTAGGTTATTACATCCGCGTATTTTAAAATGCTGAGCTTTTTCTTATTAAAGTAAATAACCCCTGCAATTATGCCGCCTAAAATTGCGCCGTGGATTGAAATTCCGCCATGCCAGAGCGCTATAATTTCATCAGGTTTTAAAATGTAGTAATCGATATTTAAGATTACATAATACAGCCTTGCGCAGACAATCCCGCTCAAAATTAAAACTGGGTAAAAATCCATAAGGACATTTACATCCGTGTTTTTATAATATTTTTTTGCAACGGAATTGGTGACAAAAATTGCAAATAATATTGCAAAAAACATCACTACCCCATACATTTTTACTTCGTAGCCGCCCAGTATAAAGGCTGTCGTAAAGGGTGAGGTGAACATTTTTATTCAACATCCTGTGCGTAGGCGGCGTCTTGTCCGATAGAATATTTTTTTGAATATTTGAAAACGGTTTCTTCAAGATATTGAATTTGTGCCTCTATCTGCTCCCTGTCTCCTGTTTGCGGCTTCAGTTCGAGGTATTTTTTATAAAGTTCTATTGATGAGTTTAAATTTTCGACAAGATATTTTGCTTCCTGTTCGCTGATATTTTTAAGCCCGCCCATTTCATCGTCTTGTATTTCAACAATTTCAACCTGAGTGTCGGCTTGCTCATCTTCGTCGTCTTCTAAAATTTTAAGCGCGTCGCTCTCTTTTGCAACAGCCAAAGAGTAGTAAGAGTCTGCAAACTCGGGCTTAATTTTTATCGCTTCTTCAAGCTGTGTCTGTGCCTTTTTAAATTCTTGAGCGCTTATGTATGCGACACCGAGATTATACCTTGTTTCAAAAATTGTGCCGTCTAAATCCACGCTGGATTCAAGCCTGCTTATTGCGCCCTGTATGTCGCCTTTTTGCATAAATTCCTGAGCTTTATTGTTTAACTCCTGTATTGCAATATTGTTTATGCAGGCGCTGCACAGCACGCTTACAAATAAAATTGCCAAAAATAACGTTAATTTTTTCATATTCTTTTCCTTTTGAGTAAATTTTATAATCAAAATTTTAGCGTTGCAAGTATGTTAAGCTGAAATTAATCCCGTGTACTAGTTCAACCAGTTAAAGCTTTTTACGTAATTGTCCGAATTCAGCTCTCCTTTTACTCTTGCAAGAAATAATCTGTAGTCGTCCGCGGATATTTCAATAAGCGGTATTTTGTTTACATTGTTTATTATTTGAGATTTTGCCCCCTCTTTCAGCTTATTTCCGGTCAGTGTACTGAAAAGCGAATTTAGCGAGGCATTTCCTGCCGCCCCGAGCACATTACTTACTTTTTTAGAAAGTCTGCCAAGTATTTCAATGTCCGCGTTGTCGTTTATTATGTCGTATCCGCCATAGATAAACAAACTCAGATTGCTTCCTTTTGAAAATATTTCAAGCGCGCTGATTTTTCCTTCTTCAACATCAAAACTTCCGCGAATGGTTGAAAATTCACCTGTTTTATAGGGGGTCAAAACTTCAATTAAGTTGTTTAGCGTAAGACCTAAAATCCCGCTTTTTATAAGGTTTCCCGCCCTGAGCAGGTATTCAAGAGAGCCGAGTTTAGGCATTTTGCCGTCATTTACGCTGAAATTTACAACTCCGTTTACAAGTTTTATATCCTGTGCACTTTGCGGGATTTTACCCTTCAAATTTATTTTTGCATTCATTCTGCCGTACAGTTGGTTTTCAAGCCCCAGAAAATCTTTGCTGAGAGTATTTGCATCGCAATTTTCAACATTTGAATCTAAATCAAAAACCATTGACACGATATCAAAATTGCCCCTTGAACTTACTTTTCCGTCCGCGATGTCAAAATTAACATCGTCTATGTTAAACATGTAGCCGCTCGGGTTTGAAAAATTCATTGTAAGATTTTGCGCTTTTATGTCGTACAGCTCTACATCCTGCGCTTTTGCACTTCCTTTCAGTATTACAAGGTCTTGAGGCTTAAAAACAATGGGTTGTCCGGGGACAATGTCCGATGAGCCTTTCGGAAGCTGTGAAATACCTTCAAATACTTGAGAAAGACTTGTTTTTTTGGATTTTATGTCGAGATTTTCAACAACAATGGGAAAGGTTTGTTTATTTTCTATTCTTGCCTCAATTTCAACGTCCGAGTCAAAGCTCTTTCCGTTTATTTTTGCTTTAATTACTTTCTTTTCAATATCAAAATCCATATCATCTATTTTTGTGTTGTAGAAAGGCATATTGATGTTTTGAAAGTTTATTTTTCCTGTTGCCGCAGGCATGAAAACGTTGCCGCTTAAGTGCAGATTACAGGTAAAAAGCCCCTGTTTTAAAATCGACTTTTTAAATATCACGTTAAAAATCTTTGCGGTTACGGGATTTTGAGTGTAAATTCTGAAATTATCAAACACAAGATTTTTGCCTGCAGATACAATTTTGCCGTTTGCCTTCAGCATGGTGAGCGCCGTAGGTTTGTTGTTTTGAGAGTATATGTATTTAATGTACTTTGCAGAGTTTACCTTAGCGGTATTTTTTGTAAAATCGCTCTTGATTTCAAATTCTCTTTCGTATTCCGTATCGCCGATATTTGCGCCCATATAGGTGATATCCGTTTCTTTCGGCAGGGTCAGATAGGATATTATCGAGTAATTGTTAAAATCCCCTTTAATTCTGCCCTTTAGCCTTACCTCACCTTTTACTTTCAGCGGATAAGTCAAATACGGGTTTATTATTTTATCTGCCGCAATTTCATCTATGTTTGTTGAAAACATTGTGTTCAGGTACGGTTTTTGGGTTAGGAAATCTTTCAGTGTTGAATCTATGTAAACGGGCGTTGTGCCGTATGTAAAGTTAAGCGCATCCAGACGGATTTTTTGCCCCATAAGGCGGATGGAGCCGCTTTTTAGCGCAAGCGGGATTTGTTGTTTTAAATTCATAAGACTTACGTCATTAAAAGTTACTTTGCCGTATGGAGAGTTGTTTTTAATATTCAAGTCTAAATTCAGTCCGCCTTTAAACTCTCCGAACTCGCCGAAGAATGCCTTTGAAATATCGTTTTTGAAATAGTCTTTGAATTTTTCTATATCCTGCAGCATTAAAGATGTAATTTTTAATTTTAAATTTGCATCAGGTTTTTTAAATATGTTATCTATAGTGCCCGAGGACTGCACGTTTGTGTTAAAAAAGTCTATAAGTGAGTCTGAAATTATTATATTTGAATTTTTTATTGAATATTTGCCGCTTTTAAATGTTATATTTTTTGATTTATCCGTATTTTTCGGCACAAAATTGCCGTTTAAAACTATTTTTGACAGGTCGGGATTTTTATAATCAGCGGGAATTTCCCCTTTTGCATTGATATTTGTATCAAAAATAAAGTCAATTGCGCTTACGGGCGTGTTTTGAAGTATAAATTTTAAATTTGCATTGTTAAAGTAATTCTGCTTTTTAGCCTCTCGAATTAAGTTTGAGAACTGCATGGAGCTTATTTTTGATTGAATATCCAGTTTTAGTTTTGTATTTTTATCCGCCAGATTTTTATTGTCTGGCGTAACAGTTCCTGAAATTGTGCTTTTTGCACCCTTGTAGAGAGCATTGAGGTTTACTTTATAGTTTTTTTCATAGGAAACAGTACCCGATACGTTGTTAAATGTATAATTCGGGGCGATTGTTGCACTTTGAAGGTTGAGTGTTATATTTGCACCCGGGTTTATATCATCTAAAAAGCCCATCCCCTCAAGGCTTTTTGCCTGTCCGTCAAACACTATTGTTATATCGGTTTTTCCTTTTGCCGATTTTATAAAGCTCAAATCTCCGCTGTAGGGTTTTATAATATCGCTTGTTTTTACTATTTCAAGCGCATTTTGGGCGGAAATATTTTTTATGTGTGTTTTAACGTTAAGATTATTGTAGTCATCCGCATATCCCTCAAGTAAAAACTCGCCGTCACAGATTTTCGCGGAGGTATTTTTTATATTTATAACTTTTCCGTCAAAATCAAGCTCTGTTTTGCCGTCTTTAAGCTCGGTATTTAAACCGTTCAGCGATGCTTTTATATTTTTGCCGAAAAATTTACCGTTAACAATGGCGTCATATATTGTTCCCGTGGCTCTTATGTGTATTTTTCCCGTTCCGGATATTTTCATAAAAGGCAGGGGTCCGAGTTTAAAGCCGATTACTTTTTGTACGGGGATTAAATATTTGTGCGCATATGCAAGGTCTACAGCCTCTGACGAAATTACGTCGTAATCTCCCGCCTGTCTGTCGTACAGTTCGGAATACCCTTTTACATCAACAAATTGGTCATTCGGTGCGGGCACATGTACATCTACGTTTACTTTATCGCCGACAAAGTCGCACTTTACGTCTGCTGTTTTGAAATTCTTCGGTCTTTCAAAAAGGTAAATATCGCGAATAAAAAGCTCTCCTTTGACGTCGGGTCTGCTGATGTTTCCCGAGATATTCAAATGTCCGTCCATTCTGGCATAAGGGTTTGCGGCTTTCAGTTCGTTGATAACATCCGTCTTGTATACCACAAAACCTGCGGGGACAAGGCGGATAAAGTTCATAAAGCCGCTCTCGTTAATTTTAATATTTATATCGGGTTTGGGTTTATTTGTTTTATAGTCGGCTATTTTGCCCTCAAAGCCCGTGTTTATTTCATCAGACAAAAAAGTCGAGGGAAGAATTTGTATGGAATTTGCCCCCGCCGTAATTCTCAGTTTGAGTTCTGCGGGATTGGGAAGGCTCCAGCCGCTTTTTTTGTTGTTATAAATAAAATCGCCGTACAGTTCTTTTGTGTCCGCTTTCAGTAAAAACTCATTTTCGGGATTTTCTTTTATTTTTTTGATTGTAAAATCGGCAATGCCCGAGATTTTATTAAATTTAACGTCCGAAAACTCGTTTATGCATGACAGATAAGGCTCGAGGGATAAGTTTTCAACCGAGATATCAACATCCGAGTCTTTGGAGTCAATATGCTTGTTCAGCGGAAGCTTGAGTGCAGCCTTTGCTTTAATGTGCGTTATTGCGGGGTTTTTGCCATCCTGTGAATTTATTTCAAGTTTTGTATCCGTGCGGAATTTGATTTTTTTGGTGCGCTCCGAGTTATCGGCATAGAGGTTTTCAGACACAACGGTTAATGTTTTAAGGTTTTTGTCATCTTCAAATGCCAGTGTGCTTTTGGTGATTTTTACGTGCGTTTTTTTGAACTTTGGCTTAAGGGGAAAGGTCTTGTTTTTTTCTATATATTTTTCAAAATTAAACTTTCCGTTTTTATCTCTTTTAATGTTTATATCGATGTTTTGTGCTTCAAGAGAGGATATTGAAAGATTTTTAAAAATAAGAGGGAGTATTTTTATTTTAAGTTCAGCATTTTGTGCACCGAAAAGTTTTTCGCCCGATGTGTTGATATTGATATCTTTGGCGGATATTATAAGCGAAAGTCCTGCATCGGCTGTAATTTTGGGTTCTTTGATTTTTAAATCCAGTCCCGTTTGGCTCTTTACAATGTTCTCTATTCTCTCGGCAGTTAAGAAATGATTTATGGCAAAACCCGACACGAAATATAAAAAACCGCACACGGCAAGTATTATTGCCGCGGCAATAAGCAATTTTTTACTGAATATATTTTTAATTGTTGGCATGCAGTTATTATACTATTTCAATTTCCTACGGTAAAAATTCTTCATATTTTTTAATTTCTTTTGGCAAAATTAAAGAAATGGCTTAATATTATAAATATGAAAAGAATAGTTTTGACAATTATCCTTGCGGCTGTTTTTGTGCTTAACTTTCCCAATCTTGTATCGGGTGCGGACTTATGCCTCAAAGAAGGCTCGTTTGTTCTGGTTTACGCGATAAAAAAGTACTCTACCGATATGCTTCAGGAAGGCGATCCAGTGTATTTTATCGCGCCGAGCGATGTGTGGCTTGATGAAACAAATATCGTTCCGAAAAACTCTGTTTTCAGCGGATATGTAAGTATGCTCAGAATGCCCGTAACAGGGGTTAATGCGGCGCTGAGTATCAAAATTACAAATATAACGACCCCTGACGGCGTAACAAAAGAATTTGACGGGAGATTAACAAACGGCAAAAATGACGTAATAGGCGGAGAGCTTACCCCGCCGGCATCTTACAACAAAATGACACATCTTTATCAATCAAGACTCCACTGGTCGGGTACTACACAGTGGGTGCCGAGCGGTGAGTATGAATTCGGACAACACAGGGGTGTTGTTCCCGGGCAAAATCTTTTTATAGTTGTTGATACGCCCTACTGCTGCAGTGCGCGGGATTAAAAAAATATTAAACTTTACTATCAAAATTTATAGTGTATTATTAAAGATAGGTTAAAAGGAGGAGACATGAAAAATTTTTGTATAAAATCTGCAGCCGCTACACTCTGTGTTTGTGCTTTTATCGGTGCAGGCGCTGCTTATGCCGCTTCTAATTACTCTTTTGAACAAACGACAAATACGAACTATAATACCCTTCAGGGCAAGGTAGTGTATGTTCCCGTCGGAACAACTACAACTGCAATACTTTCGCAGGAAATTAATTCTCAAACCTGTTCAAAGGGTGCAAATATGTATGCAACACTGGATAAAGATTTCATATACGAGGGTATTCAGGTGGCACCCGCAGGCTCTATGCTGAACGGCACCGTTGTTGACTGCCAGAAAGCAGGCATAGGCAACAGAAACGGTCAGGTTGAAATTCGCTTTACCTCAATTCGCACACCGCAAGGGTATAACATCCCGATTAGCGCCATGATTTTAACAACAGACGGCAGCGGTGTTTTAAAAGGCGGCGCAACGAAAGATTCGGCATTAGACTACGGTAAAAACGTAGCAATCGGCGCTGCAGGCGGTGCGGTACTGGGTACGGCTCTGGGTCCGTTATCGGGCGGTAAAGTAGGAAGAGGCGCGGTATTTGGTACAGCGGTAGGCGGCGGTCTGGGTTTACTTAATGCGGCGCGGCAGTCGGGAGAAAATGTTTCAATACCTGCAAATGCGCAGGTTGAAATTTATTTTGACCAGCCTATTACGCTGAGCGCTCCAAACGGTTACTAATAAAATAGTAAACCGGCTAATTTAAAACAGTTTATTTTGTTTAACAATTAAGCCAAAGAATAAAAACGAGTAATTATGACAAAGCTAAGAGACAGATTTAACATTGACGATTATGACAACCTGAAAGACGGACAGACAAAAACTCTGCCCAACAGCTTTACGGACACAAGTGACGAGCTGCCGTTTACAAATGCATTTATCCTGTCGGCAATACTGCATCCGCTTGTGTTTTTAATAGTTTGGCTGCTAATCGCCTGTGCAATAAGTCTTAATTTCTTTCACAAACCTGCGCTTAAACCAAGAGATATAGAGTTTGTCCTTACTTATAACGAGGCCGAGCCGATTAATAAAAATACAAAATATCGCTCTGACAGGAACTCAAGAGCCGGCGGCATACATGACCCGAAAAGAGTTGTGTCTATTCCGACTGCTCCGTCAAAGCCGAAAGTAAAGTCTGTGGCTTCGCCTGCTGTCGCCCAAAAGACGGTTACACAGCCTAAAAAACAGCCGGCTAAGCCAAAAACTGCGACAAAAACTCCCGTCAAAACACCGACTGCGGAACAGACAACACAAAAGACGGTTTCAAAGCCGCAGCCCGTTAAAGCTCCTTCGCCAACGTTTAAGCCGACTTTAAAACCTTCCGCAACCCCTCCCAAGACTCAGGCTCCAAAGCTTACACAAACGCCTAAAAGTCCGTTTTCGGTTGCGGTTCCAAAAAGCTCGGCACCTGTCGGTCCTGCACCTACCTTTGGCTCGGGAAGCGGTTCTAAAAGCTCAAGTTCAAGTTCTTCGTCAGGCTCGGGTTCTTCATCGGGCATGCCCGCACCTCAGTTCTCTGCTTCAAAAAGTACGGCAAAACCTGGTGCTTCAAGAGGTTCAAGCGGTTCAACAGGTTCAAGAGGCTCGGGTTACTCAGGCGGAAATGTCGGTAATCCGGGACCCGGAAATCCGTCGGGACCTCCGGGGATTGATGCAATCAGACAGCCGAACTGGGGCCCTTATATGAGAGATCTGGAAGCCAGAATTAAAAGGAACTGGAATCCTCCGAAGGGCGATCAAAGCAAGCGCGTTGTACTTTTGTTTACAATAGGGCGCGACGGCAGACTTTTATCAATTAAAACGGTTAAAGGCTCGGGTCAGCCCCTGTCCGATGCGGCGGCAAAAGCGGCGGTTGAGCTTACGGCACCTTTTAAGCCTTTGCCTCCCGAGTATAAAGGCAGCAGCATAGATATCGAATTTACGTTTGATTACAACGTGCTGGGTGCAAGTTACAGATAATAACGGTAAATACAGAAAATGAGGATATAAAATTATGGAATTATTTTTAGAATCAATTAAAATGGATTGGCCGGTTTTAACCCCTATATTCATTTGCTCAATTCTTACAATTGCAGTTGCAATTAACCGATTCTATTATTACAAGAAAAATGACCGCAACATCGGCGAGTTTATACAAACCCTGCAAAGAGCGCTTGTTAAAAATAACATCGGCGCAGCGCAAAGAGCTTCGGTTCAGCTGGGCGGAATAATCAGCGAGATGGTTGATGAAGGTTTGAGAATTTATACGGAACAACGCTCGGGATTTTCAAGAGCTTATGATATTTCATCAAGCCTTGCAACAAGAAAACTTGAAAAAGGTCTTACAATTCTCGGTACAATCGGCGGTGTAGCTCCTTTCTTGGGTTTGTTCGGTACGGTTGTTCGTATTCTGTATACGTTTCAGGATTTGGCGGTTCAGGGTAACCAGTCTGCAGCCGTTGCAACGGGTATCGCATCAGCGCTTATCGCTACGGCGTTTGGTCTTGGGGTAGCTATTGTTGCCGTTGTTTTATACAACTATTTCCAATCCGTTGTATCGAGATTTGAAAGCGATTTTAAATTAATTAAACTGGTATTTTTAAGCTTTATTGATTCTGACGAAGAAGTTAAGGTAGATGAGTCGGGCTCAATAGCTCTGTAATTTGAGGTAAAAATGGCTATAAAACTGAGTGCGGACGGCAAAAAGCCCGTATTTAACGAAATTAACATAACGCCTTTGACGGATATTTTCCTTGTGCTTTTAATCATCATGATGGTTATTGCGCCGAGTTTTCAGTCTATCGACAAAAACATAACAATTCCCGAGATTAACTCGGGTATTAGTATAGAGGAAAAAAATGCCACCGTTTCTTTAACAAAAGAGGGCGAACTTTTCCTTAACGGTCAAAGAGTTGACTATAACTCGCTTGAGGGGGAACTTTCCTCGCTTGTTGCAAACATGGAAAAGAAAGAAGTCGTTGTAAAGGCTGACGAGCTGGCTAAAAGCTCTGACATAATGAAAATTATGCGAAGTGCCCAGTCGGCGGGTTTTGAAAAACTTGTAGTTGCGGGCGAGCCTTTGAGTAAAAAAGAACAAAAAGAGCTTATGAAAAACGGTGAACAATAATGAAAAGACAGACTTTTAACGAAATTAACATAACGCCTCTGACGGATATTTTCCTTGTGCTTTTAATTATTATGATGGTTATTGCACCCATGCTCGATCAGCAGGGATTAAACCTTGCAATACCTGATTATGTTGAGAAAACTCAAAACTCAAACAATGAAAGTAAAATTTTGACAGTAACCGTAAGTGCCGATAACAGATACTATGTTGACGGGGAGGAAATTGCCGAGGCAGATTTATTTAGCATAATTAAAGACAAGTCGCAAACGCTTACTGACGGGCTGATGATTGAAGCCGAAGGCGACAGTCAGCACGGCTGTGTGGTCAGACTTATGGATACTGCCAGAAATGCGGGAGTGAAAAGTATTTCTCTGACAGAAATATAGCAAAATTATATTGCGGAGGATACGTGCGGAGGATTGAAAATGATTTTTAAAAAAATAAAAAACAACCCTGAATTTTTAAAAATTTTATCAAGGGTGTTTTTTGTTATACTTTGCTCTATAGCGGTGATTTACGCAGCTTTCCTGTTTATTCTCCCTAATGTTATAGACATTAACAAATTTACTCCTCAGCTAAACACTCAAATTGAGCAGCTTACGGGCTTTAAGTTTGCCCTTGAAAATCCGAAGCTAAAAACAACATGGAGGCTCGGGGTGAGTGTTCTTGCCGATAAAATATCTCTTAATTACGATGACGGCTCGGAATTTGTTACCCTGACATCACCTTCTGTTGAGATTAATTTACCTACGCTGATTTTCGGGCATTTGAATCTGGATAAGATATATTTTGACGAGGTAAAGCTGGCTCTTGTCTTTACAAAAGATAAGAAATACACGCTTGAAAAATATGTTTTAAAGGCGCTTAAGGCGGCGGAGGGTACAAGTTCGGATACTCGGGGCGAGCAAGCCTCTTTGCCGATTGAGCTGAGAAATATAAATATTGTTGTAAACACTCTGCTTGCAACGCTTGATGATAAAAATATAAATAAGACTTTTATGTTGAGTGCAAAAGATACAAAACTTTCACTTTCTTCATTGAGCGGACCGCTGAAACTTTCAACAAGCGGGTATTTGGGTACGCTCGGCGCTGATGTGAATTTTGTGGATTTTAACGTGAATTTACAGACAAAACTTCCCGAATTTGTGCAGCAGGAACAAAACAGCCAAGCTCAAAGTACTGATTTTAATTTTAATTTCAATCCCCTTGCGGGGCTTGATATGTTTGCATTTCACTCTAAACTCAATGCCGATTTAAAGATATCGGATTTGGGTGAAAAATTCAGCGCAAAGGGTTATTTTAATCTTGAAGATTTGACTTTAAAAATTGCCGATTATCAGTTGCCCGAAAGTTTTATTAAAACGGAATTTGATAAAAATACCGTTAAATCGGAGTCAAATATTTATATTTCAAAAGAGGAGTTTATCTCTGCGCATAATTCACTTACAATGGGTAAGAAGCCTAAAATTGACCTGAGTGTTAAGACGGATAAAATATCGCTGAATAATATTAAAAATCTTTGCTTCTCTGTTCTTGAGATGTTTTGTGTAAACAACGACTTGAAATCCGCAACGGCTCAGGGCGCGCTTGATTGTGATTTTAATTTAAAGAGCGACTTTAAAAAAGTCCAATCTTCGGGTAAATTGTCCCTTAAAGACGGCAGTATAACCTATCCGAAAGTTTCCCTAAAGCTTAGCGATATTAACTCCGTTTTGGATTTTAGCGGTAATAAAATTAATATACAGGACACAAGCGCCCTCTTAAACGGCTCAAAGTTTTCAATGTCGGGAACCATTGACACTGACACAAATACCGATATCAAAATAGAGTCCGGTCTGCTTAAGGTGGCTGATATTGTGAACCTTGCAAAAGAGTTTGCAATTGTTAGGGAAAAAGATATTAAAGACTATACCTTTAACAGCGGTACGCTCAGCGCCGTTATAAGAATTAAGGGTAAGCTGCAAAGCATTGTTCCGAGCGCGGATATTGTTCTGGATAAGTTTTTAATGACTGTAAACAGCCTAAAAATGCCTGTTTCTCTTGAAAAACTGACAATTGTTGCAAGTCCCGACGAGAAGGATAAAAATAATTTTATTGCAAAAATCAACGCCGTAAATTTCCTTGCGGCAATGAAAAATCCAAATTTTTCAATAAAAACCGCGAACTGCTCAATTAATGCCGATTCAAAAAATATACAAATACAGCCCTTTAACCTTGCCCTGCAAGGCTCGGATGTAAATATTTCAGGCTCTGTCGATAATTATATGTCAAAACCGGAGCTGCTTTTGAACTTTAGCGGCAAAATAAATCCGAATACGATTTTGGCGTTTGTGCCTGCGCAGAGTAAAAAATACGTCACATACAAGGGTCAGATGTCTTTAGACGGCGCACTGAGCGGTACTTTGGATGATATTAAGGCAAATGCTTATATAGTATCGGATGCGAATAATTTTATAAGCGTTGCAGATATTAAAAATATACAAAACGCCCAAAACAAACTCATTGCGGATGTAAACATAAAAGGCGACAGCGCCGTAATAAATAACATTGCAATTAACTCAAGAGGCACAAATGTCGCGTATATAAACGGAAAGATAAATAAAATTTATTCTTCCGCGCCGCAGCTTGCCCCGCTTAATGTTGTTGTGCCAAACGCACTCGGTATTACGGTTGCGGTTCTGGATAAGTTATCTTTTGAACTTGTAAATAATATCGCGCTGAACGGAAGCGTATTTGCTCCTTCTATAGAAGGCAGTGCAAATATTTCCAATCTTTCTTATCCTCCTTTCGGGGTGAGTGTTTCAAGTGCCGATTTAAACTTTGCCAAATCGGCAATTAACGCGCAGGCAAGTGCAATAAAGCTTGCAGGTTCGGATTTTTCGGGAACTGCTGAAATTTCACCTGATTTTGGCAAAATAGTTACAATTAACTCTCTTAATTTTAACTCGGGATACGTTGACTCGGATGCAATAATGAAGTTAACCGCTTCCATGCCTAACACCCAGACAACAGCGGGTCCGAGTTTGCCTCTTGCAATCAAAAAAGGAAGCGCGAAAATTTCAAAATTAAAATACGGCAACATTACGGCGCAAAATATCAGTTCGGATTTCACACTGAAAAACAATTTATTTACACTCTCGAATATTGCGGCAACTTTTGCAGACGGAAAAATTACTGCCGATGCCACTTATAATATTGCTAATACCAAAGTAACGGTTGACGGAGTCGGGAAGTCCATAAATGCCAAAAAAGCGGCTTCTTGTTTTCAGGGCGGCACTTCGCTTATCGTGAGCGGCGTATTAAACGGTATAGCAAAACTCAGCCTGCGCGGAACTACTTTTGACCAGCAGATGAAAACCCTTGACGGGCAGGTAATGTTTGATTTGTCCGACGGTCAATACGGCGAGGCAGCACGCTTTGAGAGATTTTTACAGGCGGGCAACCTTTTGACTCAGAGTATTTTAAACTTAAACCTAAACCAGACCATATCAGCCGTTACAAGCAGAAATACCGGCGAATTTAAGAGTATTGAGGGTAAAATATCTTTTTCTGACGGCTGGGCAAATATTACAAGTTTTGAATCCTCGGGACCTAATATGAGCCTGTATGCAACGGGAAAATACAATCTTTTGACTTCAAATAGCGACCTTAAAATACTTGGCAGAATTTCTTCCTCTATTGTTAATGTTCTTGGTCCCCTGGGCTCGTTTTCGCTCAGTTCGGTTGTAAATAAGCTTCCTCAGGGCGGACTTGCGATTTTAAATACAATTAAAACAATTGCGCCTGATAATCCGCTCTTTGCAGAGATAAAACAAAGCGATCTTGATAAAATCCCTTCTTTGAGCAGTGCTTCAAATAATTCCAAATCAAAGGATTTTCAAGTTATTATAAACGGACCTGTTACAAAGACAACTTCAATTAAGTCCTTCAAGTGGGCAAATAAAGAAACGTCCGAAACGTCCGCTTCAAGCACGGCACAGACGGTATCGGGCAGTACAAACTAGGCGGGCTGTACGATTTCGCCCAGTGTTTCTATGTAGCTCATCTGGTTTTCAATCGTATCGGGACTTGCCAGTATGGATATTGTCGGCTTGTTTTTAAATATATGCTGCGCCGCGCGGCTTATGTCCTCAACGGTAATGGAATCGATGGCTTTTACATACTCGTCAATTCTTTTAATACCGTACGGCAGGGTCATATTTGTTGAGAGTAAATCCGTTTCGCTTGAGGGGAGTTCCGTCTGCTTTGCAATTCTCTGTTTGAGCTGCATTTTTGCCGACTCCAGTTCTTCCTCGCTTACAGGCTCGCTAAGCAGTTTTTGAACCTGAATGTCAAAGCCGTCCAGACATTTTTGCAAATTGTCGTATTTAATGTCATTTTGCGCCTTATCGTCCGTTGTTGAGGTTATAAACATTGTTAAAATGCCCGTATCTTCAAATGATTGAACCTGTGAGGATACTCTGTAGGCGAGTTTTTGTTTTTCCCGCAGTTCCTGAAAGAGTCTTGATGCGGGTGAGCCGCCCAGAATTTCATTTAACAGCTCAAATTTTACCTCATCTTTTATGTTGCCCGACATTTTAAACGAATATGTTTTATAAATTTGCGCCTGATTTAGCTCTGCGCTGTCAAGCACGACTTTTGTCGTTTTGTTGGGTTTAAATATACTTGTAAATTTAGGCGTAAAATCCTTGAAAACAACGGGGCTTTGAGAAATTTTAGCCAGCGAATTTTGTTTTGCGGCGGGGTATTTTTCAAACGGTGCGGTTACCACAAAGTTGGATGAGCCTTTGTTCAGCATATCGTTATAGTGTTTAATCACATCGTTTACGGTCATTTTTTCAAGCCCTTGAAGGATTTCTCTTGCAGAGCCGAAGTATCCGGGGTACAACTGAACGAGCATATTGTCCGAGCCGTCTTTGTCTATTGATTCAAAATAACTTTTTATTTTTGCTTTTGCGGTTTCAAAATCTTTTTGGGAAAAGTTTGGACTATACATGATTTCATTTAGCAAGTCCAGCGTTTTATCAAGATTTTGTGCCATGCAGTTTGCATTCACAAGGATTTGGAAACCATTTGAGTCAAAATTATAGTCAATTCCGTTAGAGTTAGCATCCATATTCAACTGCTCTTTTGTGCGGGCGGACGAACCTGCATTGAGCAGTTCCGTAAGGACATAGGGTATTGCAAGATTTTTGGGCATTGCCTGAATTGCGCTTATTCTCCAGCTCAGATAGCAGACGTCCGATTTGTCCGAGTTATTCAATGCAATGTGAGTATTATTTTTCAGCCTGTATTCTTCAACGTCTGAGGTGTCAATTTTTCCCGAACCGAATGATATTGATGCCGCAGCATATGCAGAGGGTTTTGTAACGAATTTTGACTGTTGATAGTTGTTGAATATATCTTCATCGCTTACGGATGAAGGGTGAACCACAGCCATTGACACTTTGTTTAAATCGATGTATTTTTGTGCGGCATTTGCTATATCAGCCGGGGTAAGTGAATTGATGATATTTTGCATTTGCGATATATCCTGCAAATTTCCGTCAAGATATCCGCTTCCTATTGTTTCACAAATTGTTTCCGCGCTTTCAAAATTCATGGCAAGCGCTTTTGTGAGAGCGCTTTTAATTGTATTCATTTCATAACTGTTCGGCGGGTTTTTGGACAAATCCAAAATAGCATCATAAAAGGCATCTATCGCCTTTTGTTCATATTGCGGCGGTGTGTTTAACTGTACAAAAAGCGCCTGCGGGTCTTCTTTTTTCAGCCCGACTTTTTGCAGGCTCAGGTAACTGTACGAGTTTAATTCGGAAAGGGTTTTTGTGAGTCTTGAATCCGAACTTCCGTTTAAAAGTACAGCCAGAGCCTCAAGTGCGATTGTGTCTTTCAGGTTGCCTGAAGGCGGCGCCGCAAAGCCCATAATTACGTTTGTTGAGTTTGTTATGGGTGATTTTAAATCTATTCTTACCGATTTTTCTATCGGTTTGAGAGTTTCTTTTTTTACGTCGCCTGTGCGTACTCTTGCATTTTGGTTAAATTCTCTTGCAAGTATCTCTATTGCTTCATTAGGGTCTACATCGCCGACGACTACGGTGTACAGAGAGTCGGGGGTGTAGTGTTTTGACCAGTAGTTTACAACATCTTCCCTTTTTAAATTATTTACTGTTTCTATCGAGCCTGCAACAAGGTTTTCGGATTGAGAGTCGATTTGAAATAAATTTCTTACAACTTCATTTGCCGCAATTGTTGTAACATCGTCGTTTATCATGCTTATTTCGGATGTTACGGGACCTTTTTCCTTTTCAAGCATTTCATCGTAAAACTTGGGGCGCAGTATCATATCCGCATGCATCATTGCTGCCTGCTTAAAGTCCTCAATATCCATTATTCCCGATGAAATGTAGTAGTCGGTCTGTGCGTAGTCTGTTGAGGCGTTTGTGCTTGCTCCCATTTTTGTTACATCTTTAAAAAACT
Organism: uncultured bacterium; assembly: GCA_949300515.1. Classification (GTDB taxonomy): domain Bacteria; phylum Cyanobacteriota; class Vampirovibrionia; order Gastranaerophilales; family Gastranaerophilaceae; genus Galligastranaerophilus. Next base: position 47,007 of record CASGEP010000003.1, on the reverse strand, counting down.
GTCCGGGGGCGAGTTTTTCGCTGCCGTTAAAGAGGTTGTGCTCTATAAAGTGGCTTATTCCGCGTATTCTGTCGTTTTCATTCATCGAGCCGGAATCAACAAAGGTTTTCAGAATTGTTGTGCCTTCGCGCGGCATTATGGCTACCCTTTGACCGCTCCTTAGCATATAAGTATAAATATTTTCCCCGAACGGAGTTTTAAGCGTGCCAAGATAACTCCAGCCGCCCGTAATTTTGGGATTTATAAGGGCGGGGTTAACGGAGTTTGTCATATACGCCGGCATCAGCCCGTAAGGCGCGTTTGTATAGCTGAATTGCACCTTTGGTTCAACTGTTGTGCTTTTGTATTTCGGGACTATATTATGATTATAATTATAATTAATATTTGACAGCATAAAATTCTAACCTTTAACTATTAAAAAACAATAACACAAATTTATTGACTTATGTAGTTCTCAAAATTTACTTATTGTTACAAAGGTTGTGCAAAAAAATATTGTTTCAAGTATTATATAGTTAATAAACTAATTGGAGCATTCCAACATGGATAACAAAAAGCAAATCGGCATAGCAAGAGCGCTGTCTTATTATAACTATTTCCCTTATTATTACGGTTTTTTTACTCATCTGGGCATTGATATAGTACTCAGCTCTCCGACTACAAAGAAAACCCTCTCGGACGGGTCTGCGCTTGTGGTGACGGAAACATGTCTGCCGATTAAAGTTTTTGTCGGACATATAGTTGAACTTGTAAACAGGGGAATAGATAAGATTTTTGTTCCCTCCATTCAATCTATTGCGCCAAAGATTTATAACTGCTCCAAAATTCGCGGTTTGCCCGACCTTATAAGAAATGTGGTAAAGGGTAATTTTGAAATTGTTGAGGCAACGCTAGATAAATCCGAAAAAAATCTCGGCCTTTACGAGTTTTTAAAACAGGCGGTAAAACCTTTTGGAATTTATGATGAAAAAGCTATCAAGGAAGCTTCGCGCGCGGGTTTTGTTGTACAAAACAATTTCAGAGTGATGATGCAGCAGGGGCTTGACTTTGAAGAAGCTCTAAAAAATGCAAAAAGCGGCAAGGTTGTAATTGCTCCGCAGCAGGATGAAGCACCGAGCGCTATTCATGTCGCGCTTGTTGCGCACGGGTATAATATTTATGACAAAAAAGCGAGCATGGATATATTTAAAAAATTGCGCAATATGGGTGTTATGGTTCACAGTGCCTATCAACTCACCGACGGCGAGCTGCAAAGCGGAATAAAAGCTCTTGATACAACGGAGTACTGGGCTAATCAAATGGAAGTAACAGGGTGTGCGGGACATTATCTTAAAAGTGATAAAATTGACGGAATAATTACTATAACGGCATTTGGCTGCGGACCCGACTCGCTGATGATTGAAGATATTAAACGAAAAGCAAGAAATTTCTCTAAACCGCTTTTAAATCTTTCAATAGACGAACACACGGGCGAAGCGGGCTTTGTCACAAGGCTTGAGGCGTTTTGTGATATGCTCTTCAGAAATAAAAGAGTAAAACTTACCAAAGCACTTGATAATAACATAATCCCGGGCGGAAAAACCCTTGAAGATATTAATAACACGCTAATGCTCGGTAAATAGTTTAATCGTCGGATTCTTCTTCAATGATGGCTTGAGATACAAGCTCAAACTCGTCCTCGTCTTCTATTGTTTCAAAGACATAGTCCGAGTTATCCTGTTTCAGGCGCATAAGGACAACTTCGCATTCTTCTTCGTTATCAATGTCTGATTCGACGGGCAGGAGAAGCGCGTAATCAACATTGTTAACATTTACGATATCAAGGAGTTTCAGTTCTATTTCTTCGCCTTCTTCGCCGATTGTTTTAATTATTTCAAAATCATTGTCTTTCATATTTATCCCTTTTTATTTATGTAGTCTTGTAAAATCAGGCATGCGCTTTTAATGTCAACCAGCCCTTTGTTTTTTGTGTATTTTTTTCCTTCTTTTTTTAATATTTCTTCAGCCTCAAAAGAAGTGAGCCTTTCATCATGATATAAAATTTTGTATTTTCCATCAAGCGGCTTAATAAAATCTATGCAATTTTTTGCCTGTGCTCCTTGAGTACCGTCCATGTTATACGGCACACCTATTAAAATCGTATTTGTATTGTATTTTTCACATATTTTTTCAATTTCATCAAGAGCCATTTTATCACCCCCCTTTGTGCTTTTTCTTTCAATTAAAGCTTCAGGGGAAGCTACAATGTGCATAGGGTCGCACACGGCAACACCTATTCTTTTTGTACCTATGTCAAGTGCTACAATTCTTCCTTTTATATCCATTGCGACCATTTCTTTTCTAAAATTTTCGTGATTTTCTTTGCAAATTCGTATGAGCATGTTTCGGACCATCTTTTTGTAAAGACTGTTTCATTTTTGTTGTTTTCGGGAATTTTTTGTGCAAAATGAGCATAAAGACTTCTCTTTAGTATGTGCAAAAGCAAATTTAAAAGAAGTTCATAATCTAAAGCCGCACCATAGAGGGTATTTGCGGTATTTTCCATATTTACCCTTTTTAATATGAAACACTGATAATACAATTTTTCTTTAAAACTGCTTGAAAAAACTTCATCCTGCAGCAGTTTTTGCGCTATTGAGGCAAGGCATTCTTCAATCTGTTTAATATCAACAATATTTTCGTTTTCTATTTTTTGAGCAAGTTCGTTTAATGGTTCAATATCACTGCAGTTGTAGTACCAGCTTGAAAAAAGCTGCGATTTTATAATTTTTTCTATCGGTTTTTCAGACTTTGTTTCTGCCTTGAGGTTTTCTTTTAATAAATCGCAAAAGCTTATCTCTCTTGCTTTTGTGTCGTATGTAATTTCGCGCCAGCAGATAAACTCGTAGGGTATTTTTGTGTTGTTTTTCCACCCTCTTGAACTCAGTGTATCAAAGATGAGTTTGCCTTCATCGGGCGGGAGTTTTGCGCTGAGTGAGGATTTAAAAAACCTCAGAAGGACAATGGCAAAGTCTTTTGCGCTTATTTCATCAAATCCGAAGGTGCTTAAAGGGCCGTTTTGGAGGTTAAACACGGTGAAAAATGTTTGAACCCCGCCTTTATCTTTTTTTCTTGCAAACACACAGGAAACATTTGAGTTGCCATCCGCACAGGAAAACCAGTAGCCAAGCGGTGTTGATTTTTTCAGGAGTTCCGAGTATATTTCTTTTTTGTCTATATTTGTGTTAAAGCCTAAAAGCGACAATTTTTTATACATTTTCTGCGCAAAATGTGCCAGCTCTTTGTCTTTGCAGTTGGTCGCGCACCAGTTTAGCGGTTCCAGTGCAAAGTACGACTTTGTATCAAAAAGCGCCTGTATGATTTTTTCATCTATTGAAATTTCAGGGTAAAAGTATGCAAAAGGGGCAAGAATATTTGCCAGCCCGTCGCCGCTGTAGTCGCTTATAATTGAATTTATAAGCATTTCTCTGTCGTTTTGGTTAACGGTAAAATAAAAGTCGTAAAAGTCAATTTTAGTTTCGGGACTTATTTTTGCCTCGTCCAGAAATTTTTTTGTTTCCCTGTCAATAATCTCGTCGGGATTTTTCATATGGGACTGTATAAAGCCGTAGTCAACTTTTTGCCCCTGCTCCCTTAAAATATTAATCAGATAAAGTTTCTTTGAATCATTAATGCTGTTATCTTTAAGTATCGGAAAAATGCTTTCAAAAAGTAATTTGGGGCTTGAAATATTAAAAAGCAAAAGAGTTAATATGTTGTCATAAATTTCATTTGTGCCGCTGATTTCCTTTAAGAGCAGACTCACAACAAAATTCCTGTCCTCAATTTTGCGAATTGATTTTATGCACTCTTCAACCTCTGTATCGCTTGGAATTTTGGAACTCTTGAATTTTAATATTGCCTGCAAAACCTGTGCTCTGATTTGAATTTTGTTTGAGGCTGTCATTTTTTTGTGCCCCAGAGCATATCAATTATTCTCTGAGCTTCGGCGGATAGTGCGCCGTCCTGCAGTATGAGGTATTGCACCGCAATAAGCGTGCACTCGGAGCATATATTGACCCCAGGTCCTTTTACAAGTTTTGGCACCATGGTGTTTGGCCTGCCGCAGAAGCTGCAGTACTCAAGTTCAACTTTTGGCGTTTGTTCTTTGGTTTCTGTGTGTTTTTTTGCCTTGGAACCTATTGAAACAACTTTTTGCTCTTTATCGCTCATATAAACCTACAATCACTATACAAGAATATTTTATATGCTTTTTTGTTTTATTACAAGAAATTTACATTTCTCTCAGTTTTTTGGCTTTTTGTAATTTCAGTATGTTGTTTTTAAATTTTTCTTTTTGTTCGCTGTTTAAGTATTTGCTCTTATCTATGTTTGAAAACAGTTCGCTGAAATCTTCTTTATGTATTTGGGTTTCATTTAAGACTTTTTCGCTGTAGAAATTCGGATAATCGTCGGATAGCGGTGTGCTGTTTACTTTTTGCCAGTTTTTATATTCAAAAATTATATCCTCGACATCTACCCCCAGAGGTTCGCTGTAGGGCTTAATTTTAGCAAGGAGCATTTTTTTGTACATAATGAGTTCCTGCACAACATAAGAATTTTCGCAGCACACATACATCTTGCCCCCTTTTATTTTGTAGGGTTTTGATGAACTGCTGAACTTTTTTCCGGCGATTTGACTCCAAAAAGAAAATATTGTCGAGAATTTAAAAGCCGTTTGCGCCTTTTTGGTGTCAAAAATGCCTTTGTTTATAATATCGGAAATTACCGTAGCGTCGTTATTCATTGTATTAAAAAAGGCGGCACAATACGCGCCGCCGGATTAAGTGTAATTCTATTTTGCGCAAGCAAGCGCCTGTTCTTTTAATTTAGCTGCAACAGATGTATCTTCCCAGGGTACATCAAAGTCTGTTCTTCCGATGTGTCCGTATGCGGCAAGTTTTTGATAGAATTTGCCGCCATTTTTCGCGGGCAGATTTCTTAAATCAAATTGTTTAATGATTGCCGCGGGTCTTAAGTCGAAATTCTTTTTAACAAGCTCTGCAAGGCATTCGTCATTAATTTTGCCAGTATCAAAAGTATCGACAAGTATTGAAACGGGGTGGCTTACGCCGATAGCGTATGCAAGCTCTACTTCGCACTTGTCCGCCAGTCCTGCCGCAACAATATTTTTTGCTACCCAGCGAGCAGCATAAGCAGCCGAGCGGTCAACTTTTGTGGGGTCTTTGCCCGAGAATGCGCCGCCGCCGTGACGCGCATAGCCGCCGTATGTATCTACAATAATTTTTCTTCCCGTTAAGCCTGCATCTCCTTGCGGACCGCCGATTACAAACCTTCCCGAGGGGTTGATTAAATATTTTGTTGTTGAGTCGGGTTTAATTGCATCGTTTGCAAATACCGGTTCAATAACGTATTTAATCATATCTTCGCGAATTTGCGCCTGTATTTTTTGATTGTCAACAATTCCGTTTATCTGGGGGTCATGTTGTGTTGAAATAACTATTGTGTCTATTCTTGCGGGTTTGCCGTCAATATATTCAACCGTTACCTGTGACTTTCCGTCGGGTCTTAAATAGTTTACGGTTTTATTTTTTCTTACTTTTGAGAGCTGCAAAGCCAGTCTGTGCGCTAGAGAAATGGGCAGAGGCATAAGTTCCGGCGTTTCATTGCAGGCATATCCGAACATAATGCCCTGATCTCCCGCGCCTATGTCAAGAGTTTCGTCTTTTGAAGTGTCGGCATTGTCATTTCTTGACTCCAACGCTTTATTAACTCCGCCTGCAATGTCGCTTGACTGTTCGTCAATACTTGTTAAAACAGCGCAGGTTTTATAGTCAAATCCGCCGCCTTCTTCACCGTTATAGCCGATTGACTTAATAGTGTTTCTGACAACTGACGGGATATCAACATAGCAGTTGGATGTAATTTCGCCGCAAACAAGCGCCATGCCCGTTGTAACGGTTGTTTCCGCCGCTACTCTTGATTTCGGGTCTTTTGTTAAAAATTCGTCCAAAATAGCATCAGAAATCTGGTCGCAAACTTTATCGGGGTGACCTTCGGTAACGGATTCTGATGTGAATAAGAAATTTTTTAATGCCATTAATACTCGCTCCAATTATATGTAACAATACCAGTTTAGCTTAAAAAAAATCATGGTCAAATAATATTTTTATTTTATAATTACGTTATAAAAGAGAATTTAAGAGGATTAAAAGCATGGAATTGTCTTACAAAAAACAAAATTGCACACAGGTAAATGAAGAATATATCGGAAAAGAATGCACCCTTGCGGGCTGGGTTTCTACAGTGCGCGATCTTGGCGGAATTATTTTTGTTGAAGTGCGCGACAGAAGCGGACTTTTTCAAGTAGTTGCCGACCCCAAAGTTAATCCTCAGGTGTATGAAAAATTTCAAGAGTTAAGGAGCGAGTTTGTAATTCAGGTAACGGGAACAATTTCAAAACGACCCGATGATACAATAAATGAAAAACTGAAAACAGGTACAATTGAAATGTATCCGAGCAGTATAGAAATTTTATCAAGAGCAATTGCACTTCCTTTCGTGCTTGATGACGAGGGCGTTTCAGAGGAGGTAAGACTAAAATACCGCTACCTTGACATAAGACGTGAAAAAATGCTTTCAAACCTTACCCTAAGGCATAAAATCGTAACTGCAATAAGAAATTATCTTAACAACAATGATTTCCTTGAAATTGAAACTCCGAATCTGACAAAGGCAACGCCCGAGGGTGCACGCGATTACCTTGTACCGAGCAGGGTTCATGACGGTAAATTTTATGCACTTCCGCAATCGCCGCAGATTTTTAAACAGCTTCTTATGGTAGGCGGAATTGAAAAATATTATCAAATTGCGCGCTGTTTCAGAGATGAGGACTTGCGTGCGGATAGGCAGCCTGAGTTTACTCAGGTTGATATTGAAATGAGTTTTGTAAAACAGGACGATGTTATCAATATGGCTGAAGGGCTTGTTGTTGATGCATTTAGGGCAGCGGGCGTTGACGTCAAGGCGCCTTTTAAAAGGCTTACGTGGAAGGAAGCGATGGAAAGATACGGCTCCGATAAGCCTGATACGCGTTTTGGACTTGAATTATTTGATGTTTCGGACATTATGGCGGCATCAACTTTTGAGGCTTTTAAGTCTGTAGTTGAAAAGGGTGGTACGGTTCGCGCAATAAAAATTCCGGGTATTGCAGGCTATTCAAGAAAAGAAATGGATGATGTAAGAAATCTTGCAATTTCATTCGGTGCAAAGGGTCTTGCCTGGATTACCTATTTAGAGGACGGAAGTGTAAAATCGCCCGTGTTTAAGTTTTTAACTCAGGAACAAATTGACGAAATTCAAAAGCGCGCAGATGCTCAAAAGGGAGATATTGTTTTCTTTGTCGCTGACACTCACAAGGTTGTTTTTGATGTTTTGGGCAGATTCAGACTCTACTTTGGCGACAGGCTGGGACTTATTGATAAATCACAGCATGATTTGCTCTGGGTGGTTGATTTTCCTCTGTTTGAATACTCCGAGGAAGAGGACAGATATGTGAGTGTTCACCATCCTTTCACCATGCCTGCTTACGAGGATATAGACAAGCTTGAAACGGATAAGGCGCATGTAAAGTCTATTGCATATGATGTTGTGTATAACGGCAATGAACTTGGCGGCGGTTCTATAAGAATTCATGATCCCGGCATTCAGGAAAAAGCATTTAAGGCACTCGGTCTGAGTGATGAGGAGATAAAAAATAAGTTTGAATTTATGATTAATGCGTTTAAGTATGGCACCCCTCCTCACGGCGGTATTGCGCTTGGCTTAGACAGGCTTGTTGCGCTTTTGGTCAGAGCTAATTCTATCAGAGATGTAATTGCATTTCCTAAGAACGCTCAGGCAAAATGCGTTATGACACAGGCTCCGTCCGATGTTTCAGAGGCACAGCTCAGAGAGTTGCATATAAAATTGAGGAATTTACCAAAAATTCATTAAATTTGATAGCAAAAAATAATTTTTTTGTGCATTATAATGATACACAACCAAAGGAGAAGAAATGAAGATTTCCGGTATAAATACTGCTACCCGTGTAAAATCTAATGCACAAATGCGTAGTAACTGTGCCCAAAATCGTAACTATAATTTCGCTGCTCCGGTTTTTACGGGCAATTCGGCTGCTCAATGCGATATGTTAACTTTTTGCGGCAGGGACACGGTTAAATCAGAAAAAAGTGTACTTATGGACGCCCTTAAATATTCTTTGCGGCCAATCGTAAAAAAGAAAGATGTCAGCGGGATTTTGCATGGTCTTGGTTATGACATCAAAACCGACAAGAACGGTTTTATTACCATTAACGGTGACTACAACAGCCAAAATGCCTTCGGCGGTATAAGTTTTGGCGAACTCGGGATTGACGAGAATATGATTTTTGAAAAAGTAAAGCACATTAAAGGCAGCTGTCTGCTGAGCAGCAAGAGAGAGTTAAAAAGCTCCGGTGCTCTGGAATCTGTCGGCGGAAGCCTGCATGCGCAAAATGTAAAAGAATTTACTAACCTGCAGCACATCGGCGGAAATGCTTGTTTTGTTGATGATGTTGCGAACTATTCAATAAAATCGCCTTTAATTGTGGATGGCACAGCTTACTTTTGTGAATCCCTGAACAGTATTTCGGATATGAAACCCGATCCATCCGTAAACGTAAAAGCAAGAGAGATTGTATATCTTACTCTATAGTTTAAGAATTCCGTTGTAGATAATTCTTGAGGCTTCCTGAATCATATCTCTTGCGCTGTAGTCGTTGAAAGGTCGTTTTACAAGCATTACAACAATATATTTTCTGCCGTTTTGAGCGTAAACAATTCCTGCATCGCCAAGCATTGTTCCGATATCTCCGGTTTTATGGATTAATATTGCCTCCTGTGGCAGTCCTGCCTGCAGCAGCCTTCTGTTTTGTACATTTGCCATGTATTCTTTAATAATGATTTTGCTCTTGTCGCTTAAGAAATTCGGGTTATCAATGTTGTAGAGCAGGGTTGCTATTTGCTTCGCGCTTATTTTGTTTGTGCCTTCAAGGTCGGGAAGCCTGTTTTCAAGCTTTATTTTATCCAGCCCGAGTGCACGCATGGAAGAATTTATCGCACCCATTCCGCCTGCTTCTTCTATCAGCATGTTGGTTGCGGAGTTATCAGAGTGCGTAATCATTATTTTTGCAAGGTAGTCAACACTGTAGTATTTGTTAAGCTCGCTGAATTGTAAATCTCCTGAGCCTGATGTTTGATTTTTAAAATCGTAGAGCAGTTTTTTGGATAAGCTTGTCAAATTTGTGCCATCCTGTGCGCTGCGGTCAATTTTTCTGAAAAGTTCAAAAAGTATGGGTAATTTTATAATGCTTGCGGCGGGAAAACTTTCATCCGCATTCATTGCTATTTCATTTGCGCTTGAATATTCCCAGACATAGAGCGAGGGGTGCATTTTGGGATATTTTGCGAACAGCGCTTCAAGTTCTGTTTTAATAGGTGTTAACTCTCCGGATGTAATCATCGGGATAATTGTATGCGAGTCTTTTTGTGCCCCCACAATTAAATGCTGCCCGAAAAGCTCCGAATTGTGTAAATAGTTCAGATGGGGCGAAACATAGGGTTTGATGTCGGGGTTATAGTGTCTGTTTAAGTGTCTGTTTAAAATTATGGGTTCAAAATAGTCGCTCCAGAGGCTCGGGGCTGCATAGAACGAAAATGCGCTTAAAAACATACTGAGAAATAAAAACCTGATAAAAGCTATGAAGATATTTTTTTTCTTTTTCTTTGGCTTTTTTGGCGCCGCAGGACGTCCGGGGTACATTTTTACCGTACCGCGAGTATAATCCTCTCTGTATTGCTGTTTTTTTAAGGGAAGGGGCAAACTAACTCTCCATCACTCTACAATAATATTTTAGCCAATATTCTACAAAAACACATAGTATATTCATATGAAAAAAAACAAAACAATTAAAAACCATGATATACTGTATCCTATGATGAATATTAACCTTGCCAAGCACCTTTGTATATGCGTTTTTGTCTGTCAAATGCTTTTTTTGTCATCTGCAGCAGCTTTTGCGGATACGGTAATAGCAAGCGATGTGACTTCAAACGGGCGTATTAAAACAGTGAGTGCGGGGTTGATTTTAATTCGTGATAACGGTTCCGATTTAACTTTCCGCCGTGAGGTTAACAACGAGTATTTCGGAGATACCGTATTGTACAAGAAATACTTTTTTTCAAGAAAAATTATGCAGTTAATGGGCAGAGTCGAGAGTCTTGACAGACAAAATGCAATAATATATACTCCTGCTGGCAAGATTGAAATTCAAAGATATAAAATTAAAGATATTATAATGAAGGTACCAAATAAAGGATATTAGGAAATGAACATTGTTTTTTACGGGCAAAACGGTAAATGCGAGTACAGCGCTCTTATTAAAGGATGCGAAGAAGATGATTACATGATAAGAGAGCTTAATTTTTCAGAGGTTAGAAACTATAAAGACGTAAATCCCGCCGTTATTGTTGTGGATGCGCCTATTGAGAGCATAAACGAAGTGTGTGCAATAACAAAGTTTAACACATCGGTTTTGCTTGTTGTGGATAAAATTCCCGACAATTTGACGGTCAGAGCGGATATTTGCGACTTCATTACGCGTCCTGTTAATCCTGTAGAATTAAATGTAAGGATTGCAGCGATGGCAAAGGGTGCAAAGTATAGAACAAGCCTGAAAAGACTCTCCGTAACGGACGAGCTGACAGGGCTTTATAACAGAAAATATCTGCACCACAGGCTGGATGCCGAAATGTCAAGGGCAAAAAGGTACGGTACACCGCTTTCTTGTCTTTTGATTGATATTGACTTCTTTAAGACCGTAAATGATATGTACGGTTATGATTGGGGCGATGTGCTTTTGAAAAAAATTGCACAAATGCTGCAGTCGCTTATAAGAAAAGAAGATATATTGACACGCTACGGCGATGAGGAATTTATTTTAATTCTGCCAAATACATCAGAGGACAATGCGTTTATATTTGCGGAAAGATTCAGACATGATATTGAGAAAATGGAATTTATTCCCGCAAATGAGGACGAGCGCCACCCGATAACCATTTCAGGCGGCATTTCTTCCTATCCGTTCCTCGAAAATGTACAGGAAGATTCAAATACAATTATCCGCTACGCGGAACATGCACTCTACGCCGCTAAAAAGCAGGGTAAAAACCAGATTGTCGAATTTTCAAAAATGAATTTGGATTACTGATGCTCACAAAAAGAATAATACCCTGTCTTGATGTTAAGGACGGAAAGACAGTTAAGGGTGTAAATTTTGAAAATTTAAGATACGCGGGAGATCCCGTTGAGCTTGCAAAAAAATACTCGCTTCAGGGTGCTGACGAGCTAGTTTTTCTTGATATAACCGCAACAAACGAAAAACGACCGACGCTCGCAGCGCTTGTAGAGCGGGTTGCAAAGAATGTATTTATACCCTTTACCGTGGGAGGCGGGATCAACTCTGTTGATGATATCAGGGTTATATTAAACGCAGGTGCGGACAAGGTTTCGATTAATTCTGCAGGAGTTAAAAATCCCCAATTGATTAGCGAGTGTGTAAATTACTTTGGTTCACAGTGTATCGTTGCGGCGCTTGATGCAAGATTTGTTGGTAATGATTACTATATTTTTATCAATGCAGGTAAAGTAAATACGGGTAAAAGACTTGTTGATTGGGCAAAAGAAGTCGAAGATAGAGGTGCCGGCGAGATACTTCTTACTTCCATGGATTTTGACGGCACGCAAAAGGGGTTTGATATTCAAATGAACAAACTTGTTTCGGATTTGGTAAAAATTCCCGTTATCGCCTCAGGCGGTGCGGGTGCAAATTACCAACACTTTGTTGATGTATTTAAGAATACAAACGTTGATGCCGCGCTTGCCGCGTCAATTTTTCATTTTGATACCCTGCCCGTTGATACCCTGAAACAAAAGCTTAAAGAATTTCAGATTTCAATAAGATAACAAAAAGTCGGGGTTTTGCCCGACTTTTTGCTTAATGGTAGTAAAGGGGATAAGGAACTGCAAATTTTTTAGCCAAACGCTTTAAATGAGCTTTCAATGTTGTTTTGTATAACACTTTCCACTGATTCAAATTCTGTTTCTACGGCTTTGTGTTGTGTTTCAACTTGTTTTTGGTCCGTTTCAAGTTTTTTATCTTGAGCTTGAACCCTTGCGGTTGCCGTTTGATACTCTGCCTGTGCCGTTGCGTCATCATCCGTGAAATATGTATCTTGTATTTCTGTCATACCGGACCAGCTGATGGGGCTCCATTCGGACATTGTTGTTGTTGCATCCGCTTCGTCGTTACCGATTAAGTTGCCGTTTGCATCTACCAGTGTTCTTTGTTCAATGATAAATCTGCCGTTTCTTAAGCCTTCTTGGAAATAGTTTTCACTTTCAGATGTATCTGCCAGTCTGCTATCCACTACATAGACTTCGTAAATTTCTTGTCCGTTGTAAGTTCCCGATACAATTGCCCTGTTGCCGTTGTTTTGAACGGTGACAGTACTTATGTTTGCTCCGTCATTCGGGTAACCTGCTTCATCTGCGTTATTTGGCAGTTCTGAACTGTTTGAAACAACAATTTTACCGCTTGCGTTTCTTATACGATAAATTGATGTTGTACCGCCATCTTCATCGATACCATACTGCATAAGGTTGTTATAGGTCAAATTGACCGTCTGAGTTTGGTTTGCTTGTCCTTGAACTACTGTTCTTGTGAGCTTCATCTGCCTGTTTGCAGTTTTCCTTGCATACTCTGAAGCCACCGTTTCCAGTTCGCTTGCAAGCGTCAACCTTTGTTGAGAGATATCTTGTGCCCTGTACTCCAGGTCACTTTTTCTTGCGGTGAGCAGTAACAATCTGCCTTGACTTGCTGCTAGTCCCATATTATACCACCTTTACATTTCTTACTTATATAAAAACATATAATATATACAAAAATCATAAAAAGTATATATTGTTATAAATCTTTACATAAGTATTTGTTTTTGTAATCCTTTCCGGGTTATTATTCCTGTCATGCTATCCTTGTATTAATACAATCGGCAATTTTTGCAAAAAACTTTAGATTGAAAATATTTTTTGTAAAGAATTGTTACTTTGTGTATTAAATATTTAGGTAATGCATTTTATTGTATTTTGAGATAAAATATTTTCTGAGGGAATTATGGATAAGAAAAAGACAATTATTATTACAATATTAGCTCTGGCGGGTTTTGCATTAACGATTGAGCTTGCTTATATATTTTTTAAAGTTAATTTTAACGAAACATTCAGTGCGAGTTTTTGTTCGGTTAACAGCCTTATTGACTGTGATGGAGTTGCAAAAACAAACTACTCTTTGTTTTTAGGTGTTCCGCTTGCTCTGTGGGGCATGTTCTTTTATGCTTTGACCCTGTTTTTAAATTTTGTTCATTTAATTCAAAATAAATTTAAAAATACAATTTTTGACGTTTTTAAAAACCCCAAAAGCTACATTGCGGCATTAGGGCTGCTCTCGTTTGCAATTTCCATGTGCCTTGCAACGATTTCAATATTTAAAATTAATAAAATCTGTGTGCTTTGTTTTGTCACTTACTTTATCGATTTATTTATCGCACTTTGTGCAAAAACTAAGGGCAGTTTTTTCTTTGTTGATATAAAAAATACCGTATCAGACTTTATTGACGGTGTAAAAAAATACACGGTACTTTTTTTCATTGTACTTTTTGCTTTTGTCGGTTTTCTTACCTACACGAACGTTTCTCTTGTTTTTTCGCCCCAGCAAAAAATTCAAAAGTCTTTTGATGAATTTATTAAGATGGACAAAAATAAGTACGCCGTTTCAGGCAATGTTATGGGAAATCCCAACGGTGATAAGATATATGTTTACAGCGACTTTATGTGCCCGTTTTGCCGTGTAACAAATATAATGGTTTCAAAATTTGCACACGAAGAAAAACGGATTATGGTAATCCATGAGAATTACCCGCTTGATATGGAGTGTAATAAATATATCCCGCACACCGTTCACCCCGGTGCGTGCACGCTTGCAAGATACGCGCTTGCAGCAAAAAGACAGAATAAATACTGGGATATGGCAAACCTTATATTTGACGAGCACCCCTCAAGCGAGGCGGATATATTGAAATTGAGCCAAAAAATTGATATAGATATAGCAAAACTTGTCGAAGATGTTTCATCTAAAGAAGTTCAGGATGAGCTTCTGGCACAAATTGACGGTGCTTACAAGCGCGGAATTTTTGGCACGCCGACAATTGTGATAGATGACATACCTTATACAAGCGCTATGCCTTATTATAAAATTAAAACCCTGTACGCTCAGGCGCTAAGACGTCACCAGAGGGCGGGAAACTAGTGCAAAGAGTACTTCTGCACGCCTGCTGCGCCGTTTGTGCGGGTTATCCTGTTGAGTTGTTAATAAATGACGGCTTTAGCCCCGTAATTTATTTTTGCAACCCGAACATATACCCTGCTGCAGAGCATGACAGGAGGCTTTTTGAGCTTGTAAAATATTCAAAAAAGAAAGGCTGTGAGCTAATTTATGATAACTATAGCCCCGATGATTTTGAAAATGTCGTCTGCGGGCTTGAAAACGAGCCTGAGAAGGGCATGAGGTGCACCAAGTGTTTTGAGTTGAGGTTAGGTAAAACAGCGCTTCTTGCAAAAAAAATGGGGATAAAGTTGTTTACAACGACACTGAGTGTCAGTCCGCACAAGCGCTCGGGGCAGATTTTTGAAGCGGGAGAAAAAGCGGCGGCAGAGCATGGGTTAGAGTTTTTAAAATATGATTTTAAAAAGCGCGACGGTTTTAAAATTACAAGTCAAATTGCGCGCGAAAACGGTATGTATGCACAAACGTACTGCGGGTGCAGGTATTCTATTCGCAAAGAGAGCGCAGCGCGAGGCTGATATCATCGCTGTTAAATAGGTAGCTTCCCGTAACAAGGGAGTTTGCACCGAGTTTTGTACAGATTTTTGAAGTTTTATCGTTAATTCCGCCGTCCACCTGTATGTACAGGTCGTTTTTTCGGTAAATGCGTGCATACTCTTTTACATCGGCGATTTTCTGTACGCAGTCGTGCATAAATTTTTGCCCGCCAAAGCCCGGTTCAACGGTCATAATTAAAACCAAATCAAGGTACGGGATGTATTTCTCGATTGCTTCCACGGGAGTTTTCGGCTTTATGGACACTCCGGCAAGCTTTCCCGCCTCTTTTATTTCTTTTATTATCTCAAGTGTTGAGTCGCTCTGAGCTTCCAGATGGAATGTGATAATATCGGAGCCTGCCTTGATAAAATCTTTTACATATTTTTTCGGGTCGCTTATCATCAGGTGCACATCAAGCACTAAATCCGTAACTTTTCGTATGGATTTAACAACAGGCGCCCCTATTGTAATGTTTGGCACAAAATGTCCGTCCATAACATCAATATGCACCCACTTTGCTCCGGCTTTTTTTATCCGCAAGATGTCGCGCTCAAGATTTGCAAAGTCCGCTGACAGTATGGACGGCGAAATTATTGTTTCCATAAACCCTCTTTTTTTAAGTATTCCAAAGCATTTCTTGCGGCATCTTGCTGGGCAAGTTTTTTTGACTTGCCGATTCCCTTTGCAAGCATTTTATCTTCAAAACTTACACTCACTTCAAAAGTCGAATTGTGCTCTGAGCCTGTTTTGGACAGCAGCGTATACTGAGGCAGAGTGTGGTTTTTTTCCTGTGTATATTCCTGCAGCTGTTGTTTGGGGTTTATTTTTTCAATATTATCTTCTATTTTGCACATATCACAGGAAAAATTTGCTACAATAAAGTTTTCGACCTTATTGTAGCCTTCATCTTTGCAAGTTAAATATATCGCCCCCAAAAAAGCTTCAAAAGCGCAGGCAAGAATTGACTGTTTATTTTCGCCGCCCGTTTTTCTTTCGTTTTTAGACATCAGAATAAAATTATTCAGCCCTATTTTTGTGGCAAACTCCGCCAGAGTCTTATCCGCAACAATTTCCCCGCGAAGTTTTGATAACGTTCCTTCTTTGTAGTTCGGGTATTTTATGTATAAATACTTACTGATTACAAGCTTTAAAACCGCATCTCCCAGAAACTCAAGCCTCTCATAAGAGCATTCGACAGGTATGTCGGCTTCATGGACATAAGAAGTGTGGCGCATAGCTTTCTCAAAGAGTGAAAAGTCGTCGATTTCACTAAAACCGAGTTCGGCTAAAAATTCGCAATACTTTTGCTCTCTATCCGAAATAGACATTTATTGCACCCTGTATGTATTTAAAAAATTCAATTATGATGTTGTGTCCGCAGGCAAAGTTTACAAAATAGTAGTAAGCAACGGGAAGCGCAAAAAGGTAGCCGTCCGTCCTGTCTAATATTCCGCCGTGACCCGGCAGGATATTGCTCGAGTCTTTTACTCCGGCATCACGTTTTACGAGTGATTCTGACAGGTCGCCAAGCTGTGATGATACAGTTATGAGCAGTCCTGCAATGAGGGCGTGCAAAAGTGTGAGTTTTGTGTAGAGCACCCCAAAAGCTGCCACGATGAGAGCAAGCACGGTCGCGCCGAGTGCCCCCTCTATTGTTTTTTTCGGGCTTATGACAGGCGATAACTTGTGTTTGCCGAACTTTGAGCCGAAATAGTATCCGCCGATGTCCGTTGCTACAACAATTAAAAATACGAATATAACAAGCCACAGCCCTTCGTTTGTGCCGATTTGAAAGGCATTTATTCTATCCGCGCTTATTTGTCTTATTAAAAGCAGGTGGCACGGGAGCCAGCCGCAGTACAGGAACCCCAGAACGGTTGTTGCGACATTTACAATGTAGGGCTGTCTGCCCATAAATAAAACCATTAAAAATGATGCCATTGTCGCAAGCGAAATGATTGAGGGGAGAAGGTCAAACCTTCTGAAGAAAATTAACAGTGCAAAAACCGTGTCGGTGAGCAAAATAAGTGATAAGCTCGGGTGAAAGCCTTTTGTCCTCAGTATTTTTACGTACTCGGCAGAGCCTAAAAATATTACAACAAGCAAAAAGCCCAATATGGGCAGTCCGCCCATAAACAAGCAGCACAAAGCTATGATTGAGAATATTACACCCGTTACAACACGCATTATTTTATTTTGCTTTTGTGTTTCTTCCACTATACCGTTAAGACCTCTTTTTCTTTTTCACTTACAACATCTTCCACAATGTTGATGTATTTGTCCGTAAGTTTTTGTACTTCATCCTGTGCATCTTTTATTGCATCTTCGGGCAGGTTTTCTGTTTTTTCGAGTTTTTTTACGTCATCGGTCATATCGCGGCGAACATTTCTTATTGCAACTTTTGCGTTTTCGCCCATTGCTTTCACTTCTTTTGAAAGCTGTTTTCTTCTTTCTTCGTTCAGCGGAGGAAACGCGAGGCGCACAACAATGCCGTCCGAGTTGGGAGTAATCCCGAGTTCCGCCTTAACAATCGCTTTTTCGATTTCTTTAATAATTGTTTTATCAAAAGGTGTTATAACAAGTGTTGTACCTTCGGATACACTTACCTGTGCCATCTGGCGAAGCGGTGTCGGCGCACCGTAGTAGTTTACGGTTACTTTGTCGAGTATGAGCGGATTTGCCCTGCCCGTCCTTACGGTTGCCAGTTCTTTTTTAAGCTGTGCAACGCATTTTTCCATTTTATCTTTGCCTGAATTTTTGATTTCATCAACTGACATTTTTTATTCTCCTACGTATGTTCCGATATTTTCATTGTTTAAGATTTTCATAATACTGTCTTTTTTTGCAAAATCAAATACAAAGATGGGTATATTGTTTTGCTTGCAAAGAGAACAGGAAGTTAAGTCCATGACTTTTAAATTATTCATTATTATATCATCATATGAAATTTTGTCGTATTTTTTGGCATTCGGGTTAATTCTCGGGTCATCGTCATAAACTCCGTCTACCCCGTTTTTTGCCATAAGAAGTGCCTGCGCGCCTATTTCGGCGGCTCTGAGCGCCGCTGCGGTGTCCGTTGTAAAAAACGGGTTTCCGGTGCCTGCTGCAAATATTACAACTCTGCCCTTTTCAAGGTGGCGGATTGCTTTAAATCTTATGTACGGTTCGGCAATTTTGTGGATATCAAGCGCGGATTGCACACGGCAAGGCACGCCTATTTTCCTTAATTCGCTCTGAAGTGCAATTGCATTCATAACCGTCGCAAGCATGCCCACATAATCGCCCGATGCCTGATCCATGCCAAGTTTTGCCGAGTTCTTCATACCGCGGAAAATATTGCCGCCGCCCACAACGACCGCAATTTGGACATTTTGGTCATGGACTTTTTTAATCTCGTTTGTAATCATCTCAACGGGTTTTGGATTAATGCCGAATTCCTGATCACCTAACAAAGCCTCCCCGCTGATTTTTAAGAGTATTTTTTTATATTTTAATTCCGACATGATTTAGCCTTGTAAAACTAACTTAAATTAATTATACAAGAAAATCAATTCGATGTATAATTGTAAATATGAACTTAAAGACTCAAAATGCCAAAAACATTATATCTAAGGATGAAACATCCGCAAAAACAGCTGCATTTAATATTGTTAACAATTGTGATGTTGAGAGTTTCAAGACACTTTGCGATAATTCGGACGTGATTTTTGACTTTTTGGCTCAAAAGGCTGTCAACAGGCTTGTTTGCGTTACAAATGAAGAAAATTTGAAAAATACTTTTGAATTTGCAAAAATTTATAACCCTGTTTTTGAGAGATATATTCTCTCATGCTGGCTAAAGTTTGCAAATGAAGATTTGACGGACAGTATACTTGAACTTTTTGAAAACGGAAGCGATGAGCAAAAAATATACGCTGCAAAGTACTTTTCCCATATTAATGACCCTCTTGCAAAAGAATTTTTAAATAGGTATGCTTTTTGCGATAACGAAGATTTAAGCCGTGCATGCGCCGCGGCACTGAGGGCTTTCGGCGATATTGAAGCAAGAGAGAAAGCGCTCGGGTTTTTAACCTGTGATGATGAGTTTAACAAATATAAGGCGTTGAAATTTTTAATAAATTATTCTGATGTAAATGATTTAAAACTTGTTGTTAATTCGCTTAGCGGCTGTATTTTTCCATCAGCCGCGGCCCAGGATATACTCTATAAATACACTTATGATGAGCTTGCAGCGGTTATATCGACAGACGAGATTTTTAAATTGTATGATGAGATAATAAGTGCTTATCCTGAGGATATAAGCCTTGATACCGTTTATGACCTTGATATAATCGGCTTTGCAGTGAAGGTCAAAAGGAGTGATAATTCTTATGCCAAAAGGATACTTGCCGATTTAAAACTTGTTTGCGAGCTTATAAATTCAGATAACATTTACACTTATGATTTGAGTGCGCAGCACCTGAAAGCCGTACGGGAGCTGGCAGACACTCTTGACGGGCTTGAAATTGAGCCCGAACTGGTGTCAAAAGAACTTTTCTGCGGGGACAAAAGGGCGCTAAAAGCGATTAATACCCTTATTAATCTTCGTGATAAAAGTGCTGCCGGAAAAATTTTGGAACTCTACAGTCAAACAAATAACTCTGCACTTTTGTGCGAGTGCGCAAGGGCTGCAAAAAGTCTTGATATTAAGCTTGACAGTGCTTCGGGTCTTGAGAAAATCAAAGATGAAAACGCCAGGGAGCTTTTTAAAAGTTATTTTGGTTAATTTCTTCGTCTTGTTCGGGGTTCTCTTCCTGCTCTTTTGCTTTATCTTCATCGGGCTGCGTTTGCGGCACTGCTTCATCAAGCTTGATATAGTGCGCATCTTCCCAGCGCAAATCTATATATTTAATTTTCTGTTTAATTTTTTCCGTTTCGGGAAGTATTGTTGCAATCCACTTTGCCCTCTTTAGCGCAGTGTCATTGATTTCGCCAAATCTTATCAACACTTTTTCAAGCTTAATGTAGACGTCGTTGGGGTTTCTCATATCTATATACTCGATATTCTGCCCGCTGTATGTTTCAAAAGCTTTTGTCAGTCTGATTATCTCGCCGACTCTTTCTTTGTTCCACTTTTCGTAGTTGTCTGCGCCTATTCCGTAAGTTAAGATTTTATATGTTTTAAATTTTGTGCTAAGAGGCATATATTCTCTGTCGATTAGTACGCCGTCCGTTGTAATGGCACAGGTTGGTATGGCATCAATTGAAGGGGTGATCAGAAACACCGGAGTGCGCTCCTCAACTATGACATGTATTCTTGCGGGAAGCCAGAGGCGCCTTATGTAGACTTTCTTTACCGGTTGGAGTTTGGAGATTTTTTCTTCCATCTCGGTTGTGTCCAGTTTAAAAATCTGGACGTCGGGCAGCTGCACCTGTCTTATAAGGTCGACTATTTTGTATTTCGGGGTGATAATGTTACCTTCGATTTTTATTACTCTCGGGTCGGCGACTGAGAGCAAATCCTGATTGAGGTACCAGCCGCGCATATTGAGAACTTTTACCATAAAAAGTATTATTAATATTATCAGAATAAGGCGCAAAAGCACACGAAAATTCCTTATTGCGCTGCGTCGGGACGCAATAAGCCTTTTCATTTTGTTGGCTTTTAGTCTTCTTCTGTAATATTCCTGCCCCATTTAAAACTCCAAAGTTTTTAAAATGAGCTCTACAAGAGCGTTGTAGTCTATCCCCATATGTTTTGCCTGTGCCGGAAGGTCGCTTAAGTCTGTCATTCCGGGATTTGTGTTGATTTCAAGTACATAGGGCGTATTATTGTATACAAGAAAATCAACCCGCGCAAGCCCTCTGCACTCGCATGCTCTAAAGGCTCTTATGGCAATGTCTTGCATTTCTTTTGTTAATTTTTCGTCAAAGCTTGCCGGCAGAATGAATTTTGTCAGCCCTTCGGTATATTTTGCCTCGTAGTCATACCATTGTGTTTTTGTTTCAAATTCAAGTATGGGTGTTGCAAAAGTTTTGATTTCATCTCCTGTTTTTTCCTGCAGGACACCGATTGTGGCGCTTTTTCCCTGATAATATTCCTCTATTAAAATTTTGTCATCAGATTTTTTTGCAAGTTTAAAAGCTTCTTTTAACTCCTTTATGTTTTCAACCCTGCTCATGCCGATACTGGAGCCTTCTTTGACAGGTTTTACCATAAGCGGAAAATCAAGACCCGCAACTATTTGTTCAAGATTTTCATAATCGGTTGCGCATACCGATGAAATCAGCGGAATATCGCAGGTTGCAAGGATGTTTTTAGTTGTTTCTTTATCCATACAAATTGCACTGGACTTCACATCGCAGCCTGTGTATTTAATGCCGATAATTTCTAAAAGTCCCTGTATACAGCCATCTTCGCCATATCTTCCGTGCAGAACGTTAAAGGCATATTCATATTCGCCCTCTTGCAGTTTTTGTGCGACATCACGCCCCACATCAACCATTTCGGCGTTTTTGTACCCGAGCTCTAAAAGCGCTCTGTGTACGTTTTTACCGCTCCTCAGGGATACTTCGCGCTCTGCGGACAGTCCGCCGCAAAGTACTGCTATTTTTGACTCTTTATTTAATTTTTTTTGATTATTTTCCATATTTCATCCTCTTGTGTGCTAAATTCTCCGGCTCTCATAATTTCACACTCAAGTTCTATATTAAACTTTTCTTTCACGGATGTATACATTTTGTAAAGCACTTGTAAATACTCGCTTGATGTGCAGTTTAAATAATTAATTACAAAATTGCCGTGATGTTCCCATACGCCCGCATTGCCGACGTGATACCCCTTCAGCCCGCACTTATCCACCAGCATGCCCGCACTTATCTGCTGACCGTCAGGCAATACGGGGTTTTTAAAAACGCTGCCAAGGTTTGGCATTACAAGGCTCGGCTGAGTGTGTTTTCTAAACTCCGTATTTTTATCCATTCTTTTTTTGATTTCTTCTTTGCCCCTTTTTTCAAGTTGAAATTTTGCACTAATTAGAGCGTATCTGTCTGTGTTTTGTTTTATTAAAGAGTTTCTGTAAGAAAAATTGAGTTCATCTTTTGAAAGTGTAATTATCTTATCTTCTTTAATGTCGTAAACTCTTACACTTATGAGTTTATCGCTTATTGTTTGCTCATGTGCGCCCGCATTCATTGCAACAGCGCCGCCAAGAGTTGAGGGTATCCCAATTAAAAATTCAAAGCCGCTCAATGAGTTGTTATAAGCTTCAAGCGCCACCTTGGGTGCACTTGCGCCTGCTTCTATTTCCATAATCTCACATCTTTGCGATATTTCAGACATTTTTCTTGTTATTATAACAGGCTCTCTTACTCCTTTGCTGGATAGTAGCGTGTTTGAGCCCCAACCGAGAGTTTTAGCGTTTTTGTACATTCTAAAGACAGAGCATAATTGTGCTTCATCTTTAACAAAGAAAGCTAAATCTGCTTTTGAGCTTATTTTTAGGGTGTTAAAGTTTTTTAGTTCAAAATCTTTGTAAAATTCCGTATTATTTTTTGAGCAAGTACAATTCATTTAAAACCCCACCCATTTTTGTGATATCGCCAGCTCCTAAGGTAAATACCAAATCGTTTTCTCTTAATTCTTTTACTATCTCGCTTGCCGCTTCATCAATTGTGCCTGTATAGTATTTTGCATTTTTACCTGATTTAGACAGCTCGTCTGTAAAGTCTTTTGCTGTTTTGCCGCCAGTATATTTTTCACCTGCAGTGTAAACATCAAGCACTGCAACAAAGTCTGCGTTATCAAAAGAGTTTAAAAAGTCGTTATAAAGCCCTTGAAATCGCGAGTATCTGTGAGGTTGAAAAATTGCAAAAACCCTGCCCTTATTATAATTTTTTACAGCCTCAAGCGTAGCTTTTATCTCTGCCGGATGGTGCGCGTAATCATCAATAACGGTTATTGTGCCGATTTGCGCGCTTTTTTGAAAACGTCTGCCCATGCCTGTAAATTCTCTAAAATAAGGCGCAAACAAACTGAATTCTATACCTGCTTCAATCAAAAGTGCACATACTCCAAGAGCATTTGCCACATTGTGCTCTCCGGGGATTGAAAGCTCTATTTGTCCCAGTAATTTGCCGCTGTTGTATATGTCAAACGATGATGAGAGTGTATCAAGTTTGATATTTTTTGCAACATATTTTGCACTGTTGTCTTTAGTTGTATAACTTATAAAATTTCTGTAAGTCGGGTTTTTTTTGATTAACTCATTATTTCCAAAATTATCAATATTTATAAGGACTTTTGAATTATCTTTCAGACCTGTTATAAACTGGGTAAAAGTATTTATAACATCTTTAAGTCCGTTTTTATAAAAATCGGGGTGATCGGCTTCAAGATTGTTAATTAAAGTATATCTAGGAGAATATTTAACAACTGTTCCGTCGCTTTCATCCAGCTCTGCAACAAAATATTTTGTATTTTTTTCTTCGCAGTCGCCGTTTGTATCCAGTTTTGGTATTATTCCGC
Organism: uncultured bacterium; assembly: GCA_949300515.1. GTDB lineage: Bacteria > Cyanobacteriota > Vampirovibrionia > Gastranaerophilales > Gastranaerophilaceae > Galligastranaerophilus. Next base: position 23,487 of record CASGEP010000003.1, on the reverse strand, counting down.
CTATTGCATAGGCAGGTTTTAAATTTGCACAAGACAACAAAAACGCGCACAAGCCGCTTGTTGTTGTTTTTCCATGAGTTCCGCAAAAGCCCATAAACTCGGTATAATTATCGGAAATTATTTTTAACATATCCGAGCGGTGAATAATCTTTAAACCGCGCCCTTTTGCTTCAATAAGTTCGGGGTTATCTTCTTTTATCGCGCTTGAAACTATTATTGTAGGTTTGCCTATTATATTTTTTCTGCTATGCCCTATAAAAATTTTTGCGCCGCATTTTTCAAGTTGTTTTATATATTTACTATCTTTAACATCAGAGCCGCTAACTTTTTTCCCTTCTTTAAGGAGTATTTTTGCAAGCGCACTCTGACCAATTCCGCCAATTGCTATAAAGTGATAATCAGGCAAAAATTCTTCCATCAGTTTGTACCTCTGCAACATTCATCCACTACGCCATGTTGTGTTTTTCCCCAGTCCATTGTTTTCTTGGTGAAAATAATTTTGAATATTATAAACATTGCGATGGGGAACCATATAACAACAAAGTAAACTGCCGTTATCATTGATTGCCACAGTGCTTTAAAAAAGTCGTAGTGCGAATATTTTATAAGCGAGTAAATTAAGCCGCAGGCAAAGAAAATTCCTGTGCAAAACAGCAAGAAAATTGATGTCAAAATACTTTCTTCGTAGCCCCTTACAAACTTAAAAGCTTGTATGAATAACTCTGATATAAGCCAAAAGGGGAGGAGAAACTCTGAAATGTACGCTATAAGGTCAAAACCAACCCTAAGTGACATATCTTTTGACGTAAATACATCTTTTGCAAATTCTAAATATCTTCTTATACTGCCTTCGACCCAGCGCCTCCTTTGACGAATAAGCGCTCTAAAACATATTACGCCTTCTTCGTAGACAACAGCCTCGGGGCAAAAACGTATGTCCCAGCCTTTAATGTGCAATCTTGTTGACATATCTAGGTCGTCGGTTATTGTATTGTTGTTCCAGCCGTTAATATCTTCAAGGGCTTCTCTTTTAATTATTTCGCCGTTTCCGCGAAGCTCCACCGCACCTTTTACGGCATCTCTGCCGATTTGCAGGTATGAATCAAATACAAATTCATTGTACTGGCAGGCGGTTAAAAAGTTTTGTCTTGCGTTTATTATATTTTTTCTTGCCTGCACTGCGCCCACGGTTTTTGGTTCCAGCTTTGGCAAAAGAAGATTGATAAACTCCGGTTCAATCCTTGCATCCGCATCAAAAACAAGTATGGCATCCCCTTTTGCAATTTTAAAAGCATCGTTTAAAACTGCGGATTTCCCTGGGAAAGAGTCTTTATCTCTTATTAAATATTTAACCTTTGAATACCCTTTTGCAAGCTTTTGAATAATTTGCGCGGTGTCATCTGTTGAACGGTCATCAATTAAAATGATTTCATAGTCTTTATAATTGACATTTAGAATATTTTGGACGGTGTCGTAAATTACCTCATGTTCGTTGTGACAGGGAATCATTATTGAAATGAACGGTTTGTATGTGCACTCGCCGCTCGGGGGATTTTTTCGGAGTTTTCTTCTCTGGTGCTTTATTGAAAGGTACATATAGAGCATATAAAGCGCCATAAAACAAATCAAAAACACAACAGCATAGGAGGTTTTAAAATAATTTTGGAATATAACCAAAAACGCTAATAAACAAGATATTATGAGCAGTAACGTTATTCTATCTTTCATAATCCCGAATATGCAAATTCCTACAATCTTATTTTAGCAAAAAAATATTTTTTCATACAAAGTATTAAATTTATTTAAAATCATAGTCTAAATATAGGATAAAAACAAGTATTATAAGGTATAAACTAATAATATAGGGTAGTCACAGAGGTGTTGGCATGAAAAATTCCGAAGTTTTTATCCCTCAAACAAACGGCGAGGTTTCCGATTCCCTGACACAAAACTGGACACAGCAGGCATGCGAATGTTATTCCATTAATTGTGATTGCAAGAAATGTTCCATCGAGATTTCGCAGTATTCATTTGTCTGTCAGATGCCCAAAATCGTTCATTTACTTTTAAAAACTCAAGGCAAGCCAAGACAAGAGCCTATTTAGTTACATTTCCTTTGTCTTGTCGAGAAATGTCCTCAGTGCTTCGTTTTTGTTTTGAGGTGTATCAAGAGTATTTCTTTTTTCATTATTTTCACCTGACTCATCAAACGCCGCAACAGGCGAATAAAAGCGTCTTACAAACAAAAGCACGACGAAAATCACAACCGAACTTACTGCAACCGCAATCATTACCTTGAGGAACATTTTAACCATTTTCGCAAGTTCCGATTTGGTGTCCGGTACAACCTTATTTGTAAGCGCAACATTGTCATTGGGCGAGCTTTTAATATCATCTATTACAATTTGTCTTTGCTCGCCCAATCCCATTTCTTCATTCAGTCTGTCGATACGCTCTTGCTGCGTTTCTTTTGTTTCTTCACTGTAGGGTTGGTCGGTATTTGTTTGTAACGCTGTGTTTTGTGTGTCCTCAACCGTTTGCAGCCCGTCGTTTTGCGCAAATACAAGCGTATTTGTGCAAAGAGCCGCAAATATAACCATAACTGCAAGAATTTTACGCATTTTTAGCCTTTCTGCCCCTTCTTACCGTTCGTTTGGGTTTTTGTGTTTCCTGTTCTTCCGTTGTTTCGCTTACAGGCTCCGCTGTGGCTTCCTCCTGTGCGGAGTTTGCTCCAGCTTGCGCGTTTTCGGCTTTCAGCGCCTCTTTTTTCTGCGATTTCTTTGTTTTTCTGGAAACTTTTTTCTGTTTTTTTCCTTCTTTTTCGTCCTGAGTTTGATTTTCAAGCGCCTGTGAGATTACCTCCGCAATAACTTCCGTTTCCGCCGCTTTTGGCGTTTCAACTTCTATTATTTTGCCCCCTACCGTATCAAAAATAACGGGGTTTTGCTGATTTTGTTCCGTTTGGGTGTTTGCGGGTTGGGTGCTTTCTGCTCCCTCGGGCTGCATTTGAAGAGTTTCTTCCGCTTCCTGCTGTTTGTTGAAATCTTTATTAAATCTGTTTCTTTTGTCTTTTTTGTTAAATTTTTGATTGTTGTTCGGTTTGGCATCATTGTTAAAATTAGAGGCAAACGGACCTTTTATTTTATTAATTTTTGCTCTGGCTTCGCCCTGAGAGTTCGGTGTTTGGAATTTTAAATCTTCTATTATAAATCCTACTCCGCCGCATTTGTCGCACTTTTTGGTAAATATTTCGGATAGTGACTGTCCCTGTCTGTGGCGGGTCAGTTCAACAAGCCCGAGGTCTGATAGCTGTCCTATTTGCGGTTTTGCCTTGTCTTTTTCAAGTGCAAGTTCAAAATGTTCAAGCACGGCAAGTTTGTCCATTCTGGAAGCCATATCTATAAAGTCCACAACGACCATACCGCCTATATTTCTGAGTTTTAACTGCAGCGCTATTTCATCTGCAGCCTGTAAATTGGTTTTTAAAATCGTTTCAGCCTGAGATGACGAGCTTGTAAATTTGCCGCTGTTAACATCGACAACCGTAAGGGCTTCCGTTTGCTGGATAAATAAATATCCGCCAAGGGGAAGGTTGACTTTTGTTTGAAGTGCTGCGTGGATTTCTTTGTTTACGCCCGTTGCAACAAGCAGGGGCTCATTACCCTTGTGCATATTGACTTTTACATTCATATTCCAGTGCTGTAAAAGCTGGGTTGTGCGATGAAGCGCAAAAGGAGTGTCCACAAGGATTTCTTCCACATCCTCGGTGCAGGCTTCGCGAATTACTCTGTAAAGTAAATCCTGATCGCGATAAAGCAGACAGGGCGGGTTTGCGCTGTCAGCCGCGGTTACTATGGAGTTCCATTTTTCAAGCAGGATTTCAATATCTTCCTGAATTTCGGCTTCGGATTGTCCTTCGGCTTCCGTCCTTACGATAACACCTACGCCTACAGGTTTTAGCAGACTAACGATAGATTTTAAGCGTGCGCGCTCTTTATTTGACACTATTTTTCTTGAAACGTTGACACCCGTTTCTTCGGGCAAAAGTACCAAAAATCTGCCAGGAAGGCTCAGAGAGGTTGTGACTCTGGGTCCTTTGTGTCCCGTGGGTTCTTTTTCAACCTGCACTATTAACTTCTGGTTTGGTTTGATTTTGTCTTTAAGAGCGCCTTTGCCCGCAATATCGTTTGCGTGGATAAAAGCCATTTTATCGCTCATACCGACATCTAAAAATGCCGCTTCAATACTGGGTAAAATGTTGTCTACGCGTGCAAGATAAACATCTCCCATTAAAACATCACCCTTAGATACAAAAAATTCGTTCACTTTGTTGTTTTCCATGAGAGCTGCAATATTATCTTTCTCAGAAATAACAATTTTTTTTGACATTATACATATCCTTATAAATCTATAAAACTCTTAGGTCTTTATCGAAAAAGCAAACCCTTTTAACGTCAAACTTAGAGTCATCACCATAAACGGTTTTTAAAAATTCGTCTGCCCTAAAAGAGGGGATTATGGGGTCTTGACCGCATTTAAGGACAAAACTTACAACTCCATCCTTGAATTCTAATGTATTCAAGGATTTTCGATAATTAATAACTTTATTTAAACCTTTTTTTGTTTTTCTCGCGACTGAAATTTCATCGCAAGATAAACATTTGTATGTATTATACTTCAACTCTTTAAAATTTAAAATACTCTCGTTTTTGTTGAGTACCGGTTTTGCTTTATATTTTGCCCACTGTATCAGTGTTTCAAGAGGGGGAAGTTTTGTTTTAATGTCTGATAAATCAAGACATTCGACTAATTTTACATTTCTATTTGTATTTTTTTCAAAAATTTCTTTAAAATTTTCGGGGATTGGTTTATGAGTTTGAAAATATACAAGCTCGCATTCGCTTTCTATAAACAGGGGAAGCGCAGGCGAGAAGCTTGTTTTGGGGATTTTGTTAAAACCTTCGCTCAAAACAAGACTCAGCGGGCAGCGCCTGAGCGTTTTAATAATCAAATTCTGCCAGTCTAAGTGCGAAATATACTTTAATTCGCCGTATTTTGTAAGTTTTATTCTGTATTTAAAAATCTCTTGTTGCATTTTTTAATGCTTTAAATTTGTTCCGTACTCTCAAACCTGACGTGTTATCAAGTACTCTCTCAAGTATGTCCTGTGTATGAGAACTGTTGAATTCTCCGATTTTATCAACGGTTTGTTTAACCTGAAGCGCCCTTGCCTCTTTTATGATTTGTCTAAATGTAAAATCATTTATACAACTTTTTGAAATCGGACTTTCCATGATAAGACTATAGCATTTTTTGTTTGCTGCGGCATGTGTCTTAAAAAAATGTTACATTAATTCTTCAAGATAATTTAGTACATTGTCAACATAAATGCGGTTTTTAGAGGAAAAAGGCAAGACATCTCCCGCAAAATATTTGTTAATTTGTGTTACTTTTTTTGAAATTTCATTTCTTGATATGTAGTCGCACTTTGCAAGAATGGTAAAATTAGGGATGTTATTAACACTCAGCCACTCGTGCATTTGAAAGTCGTTTTTTTGTATATCATGTCTTGCGTCTATAAACTGTATGCAGCTCTTGAGATTTTCCCGCTTCAGCAGATATTCTTCAAGATTTTTCTGCCATTGCGCCTGCTCAACCTTAGATACTTTTGCGTAACCATACCCCGGTAAATCTGCTATTATAAAAGGTTTTGAAGTAGTTTCTATTTCAAAAAGATTTATAAGACGGGTTTTGCCCGGAGTGTTTGATGTTTTTGCAAGGTTTTTATTGTTACAGAGAGTATTTATAAAAGTTGATTTGCCTACATTAGAGCGCCCCAAAAGTGCAAACTCACATAATTGTGTTTGCACACAAAGTTTAAGATTTGGAGAGCTTAGTAAAAAGGTCGCTTTCTTTATTTTCATAGCTTGGCGTTCTCAGTTCATTAAGGCGTTTTTTATACACTACAGCTGATAAAAGATTGTATACATTGTCATTATTTACAACGTTAACCTGAACCGTATCATCCATAAGCTCGACATTTACAGACTTTGTGCTTACAAAATCGGATTTCAAATTGGCAATTTGTATTATTTTATTGCGTAAAATTCCCAAAGGCTGTGAAATAAAGTCTTCAAAAGATTTTAGGATGACATTTCTCATAAGTTGTTTTTATTATAGCAAATAATTTCCTTTTTTGTATAATAGATTAAGAGAGTTTAATAAAGGATGAATAATATGTACCATGAGATAAACCCGCTTCACTACGGAATTGCAATAGAGAGAGAAGAAACACTTTTTAAAGATAAATCTCCCTATCAGGAAGTTGAGATTTTTAAAAGCAAAGGGTTGGGAAATGTTCTTACGCTTGACGGTCTTATGATGACAACGGAGGGTGATGAATATTTCTACCATGAAATGATTGCACACATTCCGCTTATTGCGCACAATAACCCTGAAAACATACTGGTAATAGGCGGCGGCGACGGCGGAACGGTGAGAGAAGTTTTAAAACACAAAACCGTTAAAAGTGTTGAAATGTGCGAAATTGACGGCATGGTAATTGAGGCGAGCAAAAAATATTTAAGCTCGATTTCCTGCGGGCTTGATGACCCTAAGGTAAAAATATACGTTGAAGACGCCATAGAGTTTATAAAAAATAAGAAAAATTGCTATGATGTTGTCTTAATTGACTCTACCGACCCTATGGGGCCGGGGGAAGGCTTATTTACGGAAGAATTTTACACCAATGTTAAAAATTCGCTCAAAAAAGGCGGAATTGTCGTTCCCCAATCGGAATCGCCGTTTGCAAACGTGTATGAGATGGGTAAGATGTATAAACTTTTAAGAAAAGTATTTAAAAACGTCGCACCTTATTGCGGACCTATCCCGACATACCCGGGCGGATACTGGTCATGGGCGTTTTGCTCGGATGATGTTGATGTGCCGCACTGCCACAAAAAAGTAGACAGTGACAGAGCGGATGAAATATCAAAGCTTTGCAAAATATATAATGCAAGAATGCAGACGGCAGTTTTTGACGTTCCTAATTTTGTAAGAAAAATTGCTTTTGGTGAATAGTTTGAAAGATATTGTTTCAAAAAAGCAAAATAAAGGACTGAGGGGGGTAATCACCATCCCCTCCGACAAGTCAATTTCTCATCGAAGTTTAATTTTTGCCGCCCAAACGGGTGCAGGGGTGAAAATTTCAAACTTTTCTTTCGGCGCGGATTGCCGCGCTACTCTTGAAATTATAAAGGCTCTTGGCTGTGAAGTTGATTTTACGGATGAGCGCACCCTTATTTTAAATGCGCCAAAAAGTTTTAATGCTCCGGGAAAAGTGCTTGATTGCGGCAACTCGGGAACTTCAATGCGCCTTTTGTCAGGCATGCTTGCCTCCTGCAACTTTAACAGTACCCTTGCCGGTGATGAAAGTCTGTCCAAAAGACCCATGAAGCGCATTATAGAGCCTCTCGGCTTAATGGGAGCAAAAATTAAATCAAATGATTTTAAAGCTCCGCTTGAAATTATTGGCGCTAAGCTGAACCCGATTGAATATTTTAGCCCGATTTCATCCGCTCAGGTTAAATCCTGTATTTTGCTTGCGGGTGTGAATACTTCGGGTGTTACGACGGTTTATGAAAAGACACTTTCTCGAAATCACAGCGAAAAAATGTTTGAATATTTAGAGGCGGATATTCAAACGGGCAGGGACGAAAAGGGTTTTTATACAAAAATTAAAAAATCTAAACTTGTGCCAAAAGATATTGAAATTGCTGGAGATATCTCATCCGCGGCGTTTTTTATGGTTATGGCGGCAATTGTTCCAAACAGTGAAATTATTATAAAAAATGTCGGTATAAACCCTACCCGCACAGGGATTTTAGACGTATTTGAAAAAATGCGCGTTAATTATGAAATTTTAAACAAAAATATTGTTTCAAACGAAGAAACGGGCGATATAAAAGTTTTCTACAGCCCGAATTTAAAGGGCTGTGTAATATCGGGCGAAATAATACCCAGATTAATTGATGAATTACCCGTAATCGCCGTTTTGGCCTCTGCTGCCGACGGACAAACAACGGTAAGCGATGCTCAGGATTTAAGAAACAAAGAATCCGACAGAATATCCTCTCTTGTATGCGGGCTTAGAAAAATCGGGGTGGAAATTGAAGAAAAGCCCGACGGATTTATAATTTCAGGCAAAAACAAAGATTTAAAAGGCGGGGTTGAGGTTGAAACACATCTTGATCACAGGCTAGCCATGAGTTATTTTACCGCGGGTTTAATTTGCAGTGATGAAATTTTAATTAAAGACTTTAATTGGGTTAACACCTCTTTCCCTGAATTTTTGGAGCTGTTTTCTAAAATTTCCGATTAGGGCAATTTTTTTTATTTACATGTTTTATGCCTGTATGGAACAGATAATTAATTTAACCTCAAAATATATAGATTATGGGAATGAAAAGGGCAGAAAACCCGTTGTTGACCCGAGCGACTATTTAGTCGGGCTTAAAAAATATTTACTGAATTGCAACGGCAGCACAAATAATACAAGATTTAAATTCTTTTACACGAATGACTGGCATGGACAAACGGATAATATGGGCGGCATTTTGGGCGCTTCTTTGCAGTTTGACTCCTGTTCACAGGGGCAAAAGCTTGACACGCTGAAGCTTATAGCGGGTGACAGCTGGACGGGCGCGAACACCAAGAAAAACAGCCTGATATTAAATTTAATGAACTATATGGGCTTTGATGCTTGCGCTGTCGGCAACCATGAACTGGACTCAGGTTCAAAAGGGCTCCTTGATACCATAAAATCCAGCTATCATACAAAATTTGTTTCTTCAAATCTCAAAACAAAGCAGGGTGAAACCCCAAACGGCATTGTAAGCTCTTTTGTTAAAGAGGAAAACGGAAACAAATACGGAATTATCGGACTTTCGCCTATTGACTTAAAAACTGTTGTGGCGGAGGAAAAAATTCCCGATTTGGATGTATTAAGTCTGAATGACACAATCAAAAATACTCAGGCTGAAATCGATAAGTTAAAAGCTCAGGGTGTAAATAAAATTATCATTCTCTCGCACATAGGAAAGGATCTTGATACGACACTGGCGCAATCCCTTGACGGAGTTGACATTATTGTGGGCGGACACTCTCACGATAAAATTCAAAGTGCAAGCGAGGGCGAAAACCTTGTAAGAAGCAAATCGGGAGAGCCTGTTATAATCCTTCAAACAGGTCAAAATGCCGAAAATTACGGTATTTTGGATGTTCAATTTAACCCCGAGGGAATTTTGACAAAAGTCAGAAATTCCGTTATGGAAACAAACAAAAAGAAAAGTTCTGTTATAGAATCGATAAAGGAATCGGAAATCGGTGTTTCGCCAAGCATAGGTTTTGTTCAAGAAACTCAGCCCCTGCCCCAAAACAGGAGATTGGCTCCTTCCCCATGGACAGCCTGCATAGCTGATTCTATGCGAGATGCGCTAAATACGGATGTTGCACTAATTAACAGCGCAAATATCAGAAAGGTGCCGCAGGCCGGCAAGCTGACAGAGCGCGATGTAGAAGAATCCGCACCGATGAAAAATGACCTTATGAAAACTAAAATGAGCGAGGAGCAAATTGTAACCGCCATAAAAAATGCCGCACAGCGCTCATTTGGTTCAAGTGACGGTTATCCGGGGCTTTTGCAGTGCAGCGGTATCAGGTATACAATAGATTCAAACGGAAAACTTTTGTCGCTAAGTTTTGTAGACAGACTTGGAAACGAAAGTGCGGTAGATATTAATAATCCCTCAAAAACCAAAATGTACGGCGTCGCACTCGACAGTTTTCTGGCAAACGGCAAAGAATATCCCGAAATGAAGCCGTACTATGAAGTCGAGAGATTTAATTACGACAAAGATACGACGATGATAAACTATATCAAGCAGCGCCCCGATAAAGACAGATTAGTTTTTAAGGATGACGGCAGACTGAAAATAGTACAAACATCGCAACCCCCGCGGCAAAGCAGTAATACGAGAAACATTTAAGAGTAACTTTGCCTAAAAGGCTCATAAAATATTTAACGCAAAGATATCCTGTTGCAAAAGAAGTCAAAAAGCCCCAGAAGAACGCTTTTACGTTGATATTTGCAGCTTGCGAAAAGTCCATATCGAGAAGCGGATAAACCATAGATGCGCCCAGGATTATCGGAATACTCATTAAAAATGAAAATCTTGCGGCTTTTACCCTGTCAACGCCGAGAAAAACCTGTGTTGCAATCGTCAGACCCGAGCGGGAAAGCCCCGGAAAAATTGCAAGACCCTGTGCAAGACCTGTCCAGAGTGAAGTTTTTAAGTCAATTTCTCTGTTTTTGGATTTTAATTTTTCACTGAAATAAAGTATAAAACCTGTGCCGATTAAAAACAGGCTGACAATTTTAGGGTTTTCCAAAAGTGCATGTGTCGGCTCTTTTAAAAGAAGTGCTATAATGCAGGTAACAGGCGTTGCGGCGATAATAAATACACCCGTTTTAAAGTCGCTGTCGGTGTAATTTTTATTTTTAATCCCATAATAAAGTGCTTTTATGATATCAATAATATCTTTTCTGAAAAAAATCAAAACCGCAAGCAGCGTTGCAAGGTGAACAATTATATCAAAAAAAACTTCCTGTGCCGCAACCGTATCCAAAGTCGCGTTCCCCGTTGCAAGTTTGTAGATTGATTGAGCAAAAACAATGTGTGCCGAGCTTGAAATGGGCAAAAATTCGCTTATGCCCTGTATTGCTCCTACGATAACTGCTTGCAGAGTCTGCATAAAATCTCCTTACTCCCAATATGATGCGCGAGATGTCGGTGTTTCCCAGACATTCACACGCGACACTCCCGGAATTTTTTCCTTTGTTTTTTGATAGATAAATTTTGAAATAATCTCAGAACTCGGCGAAACTTCCCTAAACTCCTCAAGTTCATTAATGTCCTTGTGGTCAAGATAATCTATAATTTCATTCACCGTTTTTTTAAGCACTTTAAAATCAACCAGAATATTTGATTTATCAAGCTCACAGCCGCGCACATAAACTTCAACCTTCCAGTTGTGCCCGTGCTGGTTTTCACAGTTGCCTTTGTAGTTTAGCAAATGGTGTGCCGCAGAAAAGCTTGTTTCGATTTTGACTTCAAACATATTTTTATTCTATCATCAATATTTGTCATGTAAAATAAAAACACCCTCTTTTTAAAAAGAGGGTGTAAATGCATAACAATATATAAATTAGCCCCCGATTTGCTCCATTACTTCTTGTGCGAAGTTGTCTTGTCTTTTTTCCAAGCCTTCGCCAAGGACAAATCTGTCAAATTTTACGATTGACAATTTGCCTTTAATGAGCTGTTCGATTGTTTCGTCGGGATTTTTAACGAAAGGTTGTTCCAAAAGCACTTTGTGTGACATTTGTTTATTAACACGACCTTCAACAATTTTTGCCCTTATTGCTTCGGGTTTGTTTGCGAGGTCTTCTTTACCCATTTCAATTCTTGTTTCTTCATCTATTACAGATTGAGGAATTTCATCTCTTGAAACAAATTCCGGAGCCGATGAAGCAATGTGCAGACAGATGTCTTTTGCAATTGTTTTTGTTTCATCGCTGCAGCTGCCTTCGCATTTAGTTTCAAGAAGCACGCCTATTTTGCCGTTGTGAATGTATGTTGATACACAGCAGGGTGCCTCATAACGTACAAATCTCCTGATTGTGATTTTTTCGCCGATTTTTGAAATGTGTTCTTTGATTACTTCGTCAATTTTCTTTTTGCAAACGGGGCAATCCATTTCAAGCATTTCTTCGACAGATTTCGGGTTAAGCTTTGCAACTGCCTGAGCCATCATATTTGCAAGGTCTTTGAAGCTGTCATTTTTTGCAACAAAGTCTGTTTCGCAGTTGAGTTCAACCATTGCGCCTACTTTATCTTCTATATATGAAGCGACAACACCTTCTGCTGCAATTCTGCTCATTTTTTTGTCTGCAGAAGCAATACCCTTTTGTCTCAGGATTTCTGCCGCTTTATCCATATCGCCGGAAGCTTCAACAAGTGCTTTTTTGGCATCCATCATGCCGGCACCCGTTTTATCTCTGAGTTCTTTTACCATAGAGGCTTTTATTTCCATAGTTTTACTCCTTTTTTATTCAGCTGTAACATTTGCATCTGCTGCTTCGATTTTTTCAATTTTTTTACCTTCCGCAGCTTTATTTTGTCTTAGTTCTTTGCCTTCCAAAATTGCATCAGCCAGTTTTGATGCTATAAGCTTGATTGAGCGCAGAGCATCGTCATTTCCGGGAATAATATAGTCAATGCCGTCAGGGTCAGCGTTAGTATCTGCAAGGCAAATAACCGGAATGTTTAACTTGTTTGCTTCCTGAATTGCAATTAACTCTTTCTTTTGGTCAACTACAAAAAGCATATCGGGCATACCTTTCATTTCTTTGATACCGCCCAGTGTTTTAGAGAGTTTTGCAAGCTGTCTGTTTAATTGTGCAACTTCTTTTTTGGGTAATTTTTGAGCATGACCTGATTCCATAAATGATTCAAGCTCGCGGAGTTTGTTTACTCTGCCGCGAATTGTTTCAAAGTTTGTCATCATGCCGCCGAGCCATCTGCGATTAACATAATATGCGCCTGCTCTTGTTGCTTCCTGTGCAATTACGTCCATAGCCTGTTTTTTTGTACCTACAAAAAGCACATTTCTGCCTCTTGCAGCCATTTCGCGTACCGCTTCATATGCTTCATCCAATTTATCGGAAGTTTTTCTTAAATCAAGAATATAAATACCGTTTTTTGCACCAAAAATATACGGTTTCATTTTCGGATTCCATTTTTGAGTCTGGTGTCCGAAGTGTACACCTGCATCGAGTAATTCAACCAATGTTGCTGTTGCCATAGTTTTGTCCTTTCATTTTTTACCGCCTTAGGTTTAATTTCTACCCCTATTGGCACGGGCTGGCATAACTGCCATACGAATTTTAAATAAACCTTTGATAATAAAATATTACAAACAAAAAAAATAATCAACTAATAAGGATGATAACAGGCAACATTGCTGTTAACAATGTTTTTAAGTTCGGGCATATTGTTTCTGCAGTTACTGTCCGCACGCTCGCAGCGCGGGTTAAACGGGCACCCCGATATAATTTCGGTAATCGGCGCGGGCTGTCCTTTAATGTTTTTGAGTTTTTTACCTTTTTTAACGGGCAGTGCTTCAATTAGGGCTTTTGTGTAAGGGTGGTGCGGGTTTTTAAAAAGTTCCCCTGTCTGTGCATGCTCAACTATGCTTCCCAGGTACATAATTGAAATATCATCGCTGTATTGGGCGACAACTCCCAAGTCATGCGTGATTAGGATGATTGTTTTGCCCTGTTCTTTTATTTTTTCAAGCAGTTTTAAAATTTGCGCCTGAATTGTAACATCAAGCGCCGTTGTAGGTTCATCGGCAATTAATATATCGGCGTGTGCCGCAAGCGCCATAGCTATTATTACTCTTTGCTTCATTCCGCCCGAGAGCTCGTGCGGGTATGCCTTTATTCTGTTTTTTGCATCTTTAAATTCAACACTCTCAAGAGTTTCTGTTGCGACTTTTTGCGCCTGCTCTTTTGATATGTTTCTGTGCAGCATAATAACTTCAAGAAGCTGGTTTTCAACAGTATAAAGCGGATTTAGGCTTGTCATGGGGTCTTGCGGAATAAGTGCAATTTTTTTTCCTCTTATTTGGCGCATTTGTTTTTCACTGTAGTTGAGTATGTTTTGGTTTTCAAATATTATTTCTCCGCCGAGCACTTTTGAATTTTTAGGCAAAAGTTTAAGCACGCTCATAACGCTCATTGTTTTCCCGCAGCCCGATTCTCCCACAATGGCGTGGATTTTACCTGCAAAAAACGAAAAATTAATATTTTTTAAAACGGGATAATAATTTCCCTCCGCTTCCATCCCTAAAGAGTAGTTTTTTATTTGAAGTATCGGTTTTTCCTGCATAAAAAAATTATATCACAGCATTGAACATAAAAAACCGTCCGTGGGATAATTTATTTTGCAAGCGCCTCTTGTTTGCTTTTTTGTGCTGTATTTCTGCGTTTTTTTCTTCGCATTAAATCCACAAAAGCTTCAAGCCGTGTAATATAACCCGCTTTTCCCGTTTGCTCATCCATAATAAGGCTTAAAATCGGCAGATTTACGTCTTCTCTCATTTTAGGAAAAATATTTTGCGACATAATTTCGGGCATACAGGTGAAGGGCGACACGTGAATGAGTCCGTCCGTACCTTTTTCCTGTGCGTACATAACATCACTTATGCACTCAAGCGCATCTCCGCCGATGTCACGCATTAAATAGGGTTTTGCCATACGATAAGCGCGCTCAAGGTGCGTTTCGCCGCGTTTGCACATTTTTGGAATGATTGCATCCTTTAAGAAGCCGCTTACGGTGAGGCTTCTTCGGACTTGTACACCCAATTTGCCAAGCTCGCGCTCTATGTTCTGATTTGCAAAATCATCAAGCACGACATATATTTCGCCCGTTAAATCCACTCTCAAAACTTCTTTCGAGGGGTCAATTTTGATGTTTGAAATCTCGCTTAAACCTTTTTTAAGTGCTTTTTTCAGTTCTTTTGACGTATTTGCATCCATTATGTATTTCAGCGCCTTTTTGTAGGCTTTTTCGCTGTCACCGAAGTTTATTTCGCGTGCGCGGTGATAGGAGAGGAAATTTTGCAGTTCATCCATGGCGAAAACTTTTTTCACCGCAATATTTATTGCTCTTATAATTCTGATAACATTTTTTGAACCCGTAAGTTTTACAAGAAAATCATACATGCCCTTAAAACCGTCGTAGAGCGAAAGCTCTATATAGTTAGCATGGTAGCCCAAATCCTCAAGCACGGTTTTAATGTTTTTGCCGTATTCGCCGAGCCTGCAAATCCCGGGGGAGGAAATCATTGCAACATAATCTGCTCCGCCTTCAATAGCTTCTATAAAATTGCCCAGAATAAGCTTATAAGGCAGGCAAATTGCTTCGGGGGAGTTTTTTGTTCCCAGAGAGAGGGTTCTTTTGCTGGTGTATGGCGGAATGTAAGGCTCAATGCCCATTTTTTTAAGTGCTGCAGCCCAGGCTACATTTATTGTTCCCATATGCGGGAAAGCAACTTTTATTTTTGTTTGTTCGTCTTTCATAATTTGATTATCTCATAAACATAAAAAAGTATGCAAAAAGCAATTATTATATTTTATATACAAAAGCCGCCTTTTGGGCGGCTTTGGCTTTGTATACCGATATTTAGCGGAGCTGCTTATTTTAATTCAACAGTAGCGCCTGCTTCTTCAAGTTTTTTCTTCATTTCGGCAGCTTCTTCTTTTTTAACGTTTTCTTTAATCGGTTTAGGTGCGCCGTCAACTAAGTCTTTTGCTTCTTTCAAGCCAAGACCCGTGATTTCGCGAACGATTTTAAGTACGGGGATTTTGTTAGCGCCTGCGGAAGCGAGAACTACTGTTACTTCGCTTGCTTCTTCAGCGCCGCCTTCTGCTGCGCCTGCTGCGGGAGCTGCTGCTGCAACCGCTACGGGAGCTGCTGCAGATACGCCGAATTTTTCTTCCATAGCTTTTACAAGTTCGGCTGCTTCGATAAGAGTTAATTTTTCAATTGATTCTAAAATTGTTTCTACGTTGCTCATTTTGTTATCCTTTCAATAATTATTTTTTGTAAATCTACGACGCTTTTTGTTTTGCAACGGCGTCAATTGCTCTGACTAACGCGCTCATAACACCGTTTACAGAGTAAACAATGCCTGAAGCGGGAGAGTTGATAGAGCCAAGTATTTTTGCGTAAAGTTCTTCTCTTGAAGGCATATTTGCAAGTTTTTTAGCTTCGTCGGCATTAAGAAGGTTGCCTTCCATAACTCCGCCGATAATTTCGCCTTTTTTGTTTTCTTTGATGAATTTTGCAACAACTTTTGCTGCGCTTACTTCATCGCCGAAACCGAATGCTATGGCGTTGGGACCCTGCATAAGGGGTTCTATAGCTTCAAAATTTGTGCCTTTGGAAGCAATTTTACACAAAGTGTTTTTTGTAACGGTAAAATCGGCATTTTCTTTTTGCAATGCACGGCGAAGCTGAGTGATTTCATCTACGCTCAGACCGCGGTAGTCTGTAACGATTGCAACTTTAGCCTGTTCAAACTGCTTTTTGAAATACTCGATTTTTTCGTTTTTAAAAGCCTTTGTTGACATTATTGCGCTCCTTTCTAAAAGGGATTTCGCATAAACTAAAAAAGTTTTGCGAATACATTTGTACGCAAAACAATAACAAAAGAGTATTATATTTAAAACTTTTTGCTACCTGGGCCGGATATTAAGCGAATGCACCGACTGTCTTGGGTACATAGTTTAAGATATATAAAACAAAAAATAAAGTCAATAAAATTGTAACATTTGTTTTATATATAGTGTTATCAGTTGTTAATATATATTTGTATATAACAATAATTAATATTTAGTTAAAAAG
Source organism: uncultured bacterium (assembly GCA_949300515.1). Lineage (GTDB taxonomy): Bacteria > Cyanobacteriota > Vampirovibrionia > Gastranaerophilales > Gastranaerophilaceae > Galligastranaerophilus. Next base: position 6,955 of record CASGEP010000003.1, on the reverse strand, counting down.
TAGTGACAAAATGAGTTTTTTTGTTATTATATATACTCTGGTAGACAAAGATGGAAAACATAAGAACAAAAATTGAAAAAAATGCTAAGTTACGGAGCTATCTTGACCTTATTAACAAGATTGCAAAGGTAGAGTATAAAAGTATATCTTCGCAGCATTTAATTGAGTTTGACGAGCTTGTAAATATAGGCATACAAACGGTTGATATACTCTCCTCGCGAGATGGCGGCGCGGAATACAACGAGTCTTACCTTTCTACCGCAATAAAATGGGCAATTCGCAACGAACTGAGGCGCCGTTACCGTTGGAGAGGCGTGCGCCAAAGTACAAAAGAGTGTGAAACGCAGGCAAATGATATCAGAGAGGCAATTTATAAAACTATTTTATCCACGGATGAAATGCTTGACAGTGATAAGCCTTATGAGGTAAGGGATTTAAGAAAGACTCCCGAGGAGTCCTGCGAATTTGAGCAAATTTCACAAGCTATTAAAAAAGCCATATCGACCCTCCCGAGGCGCGAGAGAGAGTTAATAGAGTCGAAGTTTTTTAAAGAAAAGAAGTTGCATGAATTATCGGATGAGTTTTCAATATCATCGTCAAGGATTTCAAGAATAATCAAGTCCGGCCTTGATAAAATCAAAGACGAACTTATTAAAAACGATGTTGTTTAGTTTTAATTTGACCCCGAATAAGGGGAAGGTACTTTTTATGTGCCTATTTTGTGTACCCTTACGAAGTTTGTTCTGCCTGTAATCAGGTTTGGAGCTGATGCGGTAATTACTACATAATCGCCTTTTTTAAGACCTACTTCATTTATTAAAAATTCGTCAATTCTCAAAAGCAGGTTTTGATCCAAAATACCGCCCCATTTTTTGCGGAATGAGTAAACGCCCCACACAAGCGACATTTTACGGCAGGTTTCCTCCATATCTGATACTAAGATAATCGGTACCGAGGGTTTTAATTTTGACATCAGGCGTGTTGAATAGCCAAAGTGTGAAAAACTGAGAACAGCCTTTGCATTTACGTATTTAAGCATTTTATCCGCGCCAAAAACTATCGCCTGCCTTGTAAGCGCCATATCCTCAGACATTTCAAAGTCTTTATTAAATTTGTAAAATACGCTGGATTCAGTTTCTCTGGCGATTTTTGACATTGTTTGCACCGCCTCTGTCGCAAATTTTCCGACCGATGTTTCGCCCGACAGCATAACTGCGTCTGCCCCGTCGATTATGGCGTTTGCTACATCCGATGCTTCCGCCCTTGTCGGGATGGGTTCGTAAATCATCGACTCAAGCATTTGAGTTGCGACAATTACGGGCTTTTTCTGCTTATTGCATTCGCTGATGATTAACTTTTGGCATATGGGAACTTCGACGGGCGAAAGCTCAATTCCCAAATCGCCGCGGGCAACCATTATGCAATCGGCAACGGCAATTATTTCTTTCAAATTTTCAATTGCCTGCGGTTTTTCAAGTTGTCGTGTATATATTTTTTTGCAAGCAAAACGTCCTCTTTTTGTCTTACAAAAGAGAGTGCGATATAGTCCGCTCCCATATTGACCGCAAATTTTATGTATTCCGTGTCTTTTTGGGTGACTGCCGCAAGAGAAGCCGTTGAGCCGGGGATGTTAAGACCTTTTCTTGATTTTAAAATTCCGCCGTTTGTGATTGTCGCATAGACTTTATTGTCTTTAACTTCATCGACGGTTGCGGCAATTTTACCGTCATCAAGCAAAATTCTGGAGCCTTTTGAAACGTCTTTTGCAATGCCTTCGTAGTCAACGGGGATGATATCTGTGTCATCCTGTTCGTTTTTGTGTTCAAATACAACTTTTTGTCCGTTTTTGAGGTCTATTTCCTCTCTGAGGTTTCCGACTCTTATTTTTGGACCCTGCAGGTCTATCATAATCGCGCTGTATGTGTTCATTTTGTTTGCAGCGCTTCTTATCATTTCAAATTTTGCCCTGTGATCTTCCATTGTTCCATGGGAAGTATTGAGCCTGAAAACGTTTGCGCCCGCTTTTATAAGTTCGCAAATGGCTTCTTCACTGTCAACGGCAGGACCCACCGTGGCAACGATTTTTGTTCGTTTAAAAAATTCGCTTTTCATATAAAATGTTCTCCATTAGTTTATTTCAGTGTAAATAATTTTATCATAAACAAAAAATTGGTGTAGAATATACTTGTAGCGGCGAGGTGAAAAATGAATATAGTTTTAATGGAATCCTTAGGGGTTGATGATAGCATATTGAATGATTATATTTTAAAGCTTAAAGACAAAGGACATGGCTTTAAAGTTTATAACAGGTCGGATGATATTAAGGTTCAAAAAGAACAGATTAAAGATGCCGATATTGTAATTATTGCAAACATGCCACTGTCGGGCGAGGTTATCTCGAGCGCAAAAAGACTGAAATTTATTAATGTGGCGTTTACGGGGGTTGACCACCTTGATGTCAGTTGTGCAAAAGGTCTCGGAATAGACATTTCAAATGCTTCGGGCTATTCTACGGAGTCTGTGTGCGAACTTACGATTTGTATGATATTGACGCTTTTAAGAAACGTGCGCGAGGTTGAAAAAAAATGCAGAGAATACGGCACAAAAGAAGGGCTTATCGGTAATGAACTGTGCGGGAAAACCGTCGGGATAGTCGGTACCGGCAAAATAGGAAGCAGAGTTGCGCGGGTTTTAAGTGCTTTTGGCTGTAAAATACTTGCCTATAACGGTTTTTCAAACAAGCAAAATACGGATATTATAACCTATCTTCCCCTGAAAGATATGCTGGAGCAGTCGGATATTGTTACATTGCACTGCAGTGCAAGCGAAAAATCCAGACATATTATTAATAAACAAACTCTGCAGTATATGAAAAAAGATGCTATTTTAATCAACACGGCGCGCGGATGCGTTGTTGAGTCAAGCGCTCTTGCCGAGGCTTTAAATAACAACAAAATAAGGGCGGCAGCGATTGATGTATTTGATAAAGAACCTCCGCTTGAAGAGTCCGAGCCGCTCCTCGGGGCTAAAAATACTCTTTTGACTCCTCATGTTGCTTTTGCAAGTAAAGAGTCAATGCTAAAGAGGGCGGAAATTGTTTTTGAAAATATTGACATGTGGCTTTCGGGCAATCAGATAAATAAGATTTAACAGGGATTTATGGAAAAAATAAAAATACATTTTTGCGATTTTTGGAAAGAACATACATTTGAAAATGATTTTTTTGTAAATATTCTAAAGAATAAATACGAAATTGTTGAAGATTCAAAAGACCCCGACTTTGTGCTGTGCTCTTGTTTTGGAAGGGAGTATGAAAAATATTCCTGCCCGAGGATTTTTTACAGCGGAGAAAACCTTACTGCGGATTTTAATGTATATGACTATGCTATCGGGTTTGATTATCTGGACTTTGGCAAAAGATATTTAAGGGTGCCCGTGTATTATTTTCTCTCCAAGTTAAGAAATCGGGCGCAAATGCCCGATAATCCCCAGAACAGAGAGTTTTGCAGTTTTTTATATTCTAACGGCGCATATTGTGATGAAATAAGGATTGATTTTTTTAAAAAGCTTTCAAAATATAAGAAAATAAATTCTTCGGGCGCTCTTTTAAATAACACAGGAAAAAGAGTACGCGATAAAATTTCTTATCTGAATAATTTTAAATTTACGATTGCTTTTGAAAACTCCTGTGCCCCCGGGTATATAACAGAGAAAATTTGTGATGCGTTTATTGCTGCGACAGTGCCCATATACTGGGGCGACCCGCTTGCAAAAGAAGAATTTAATCCTGAGGCTTTTATTTTTGCAAATGACTGCAAAAACCTTGATGAGCTTGTGGAGAGAGTTATAGAGATTGATAATAATGATGAATTATATTTAAAAATGCTCAATGCACCAAAGGTTTTGAATGAAAAAATTAACGATGAAATGATTATAAGTTTTTTTGACGATATTTTTAAAAACAAAGGCAAAATACTAAGAAAAGACGTAAATAAGGGCTGGAGCAGGGGGGAATTTTTTACTTATTCCTTTGTTCAAAGAAAATGTATAAAAAAAATCAAAGAGATTTTTTCTAATTATCGTTCTTAGTTTTTGTAACGTCTTTTATGAGCTGCTTTTTAAATTCATCCCTGTAAAGGTAGCCAAGGTGCGAGCCTCTGTCGAATAATACAAGTTTTGCACCCGCATACTGTCTTAAGTCCTTAAGCTGGGTCAGGTTTATAAGATAATCATCCATGGTGTGGTAAATTTTATAATTTTCGTTATTTATAAAATAGTCCTTGAGTGCATAAAGGCTTGTTTTGGAGTTTATTTCTTCAAGAGTTTCGAGGCTGTCTTTCTTTATGTAGTCGTTAATGTAGTCAAGATAGCTTATATTATTGATTTTATCGTATATATCCGTGCGTTTTGATGTTTTTGTGTTTTCAAGGGTAAAAACTATATCGGAGAGTTTCTGCCTCAGGACAAAACAGGTTATAAGCCTTGCTTCATCTTCACTGAAGGGTAGTAAATCAAGCCTAAATTCGTCTTCTTTTGTTTCGTTCTTTTTTTCCACAAGCTGAATTATCTTAGAAGCGCTTAGTGCTACTCTTTTTTTGACATCAATTGGGTTTTCTTTCCACCGGTCGTTGTTTTTGTCTATTACATCAATTGCATACAGCAGCTCGACGGGCGGATTAATCGAAATGTAGTTTGAGATATTAAGTGTGTTTTCTTTTGATTCCATATCCGCAAGAAAAAGTGCGGCAAATGCCCCGAAAGACGTCCCTATTACCGTTTTGTCGCCGAGTTTGCACCCGTGTTTTTCTTCAATTTCATCTATGGCTTTTTTTGTAATTTCTCTCAAATATGCAATGTCTGTTGAGGGAATTCCGGGGATAAAGCCGTCAGGCATGCTCTTTAAAAATTCCCAGTGAAAATGGCTGCCAAACATTATTGCGCTGTAGCCTAGGTCGTAAAACATTTTTGCAAACACTATACTGTGGTGCGATGACGCCCCTTCGCCGATTGAGGGAAAGAGAATTACTACGGGCGCATTTTTGTTTTTTTGCAGAATATAGCCGAACCCGTAGTCATCTTTGTTTTTGTCAATGTTTATTGAGGATGTTTTTATTTTTTTTACAAACGACCTGTTCCAGATTGATAATTCGCTCCAGATTGAGTTGTTTTTAAGTCCCGCGGTATCAAAAAGCGCCGTTCGCATGGCATCCGTTACGGGGCACTGCGGGTTAAAGTTTTTCAGTTCAATATCCGCAATAAGCTGTTTGTCAGCCAAATCCACATTGTTTCTTTCGTCATCAAACCATGCATAGCCTTTTATTGCATCATCTACAATAAGATTATTGCTTGCGGTTTCTTTTTTTTCGCCGACATTCAGCGACTTTTGGGTTTCGTTTACTTTTGTCAGTTCTTTGCACTCTTTAAGCGCGTTTTCAAGTATTTCTTCTCTGTCATAGTTATTATCTTTTATGTACCTTTCAAGCCCCCAGAGCTTTTTTGCTATGTCGTAGGGGTCTGCAAAATTTGACTCTACCATTTTTATCACGGGCTGCGCGTAAGATGTGCGATTTATGAGCAGACCCGCTTTTACCATTGCGGTTATCGGGCTTCCGATGTACATTGATGCATCAAGCGGGCATTCAATCAGACTTCCCAGAAGCGAGCGCGGCGAAGTGGAACTAATAAAGGGCAAAACAAGATACGGACCTTGTTTGATTTTACATTTTGCAAGCCCCTGTGCGACGTCCTCTTTCAGCGGCTCCAGTTTAAACCATTTGTCTGCTGGGTCATACAAGCCGCCAAGCCCCAGAGTTGTATTTGTTAAAAATCTCAGCGTTTCATGTCCCGCCGCTTTGAAATCTCTCTGTAAAAGAGTGCTGACGAGTCTTTTAGGGTATTCTATATTTGTATATGCGCACTGAATTCTGTCCATCCCGTATTTTGGCATAATGGATGCCCATACGATATGAGCCGGTTTTAGCGCATATTTGTTAAATTTTTGGTTAAATACAAACATTTTTCTATTAAAGCCTTCAAATTTATCTCTCCCGACAAATTCATACGCATAGTCGGGATATTTCGGCTTTGGAAGCTGTGTTACGGTCTTTTTTGCAAAAACCTGCGTGTTAAACAGTACAAGGGCTGCAAGTGTGCATACAATATGTTTATATAATTTCATTAATCCTCTGACCTCTCTTGAAATGATGATTAATTTTAGACAGATGAAAAATAAAATATATTGCACACAAGACTATTAATTTGTTTATGATATAATTGCGAAAGATATAATTAATGTTCGGACTGTGAGGAATGTATGAAAATAAATGAAAACTATTTTAACCTTGAGCAAAGCTACCTTTTTTCAACCGTTGCAAAAAAAGTTAACGAGTTTTCAAAAAATAACCCCGACAAAAAAATAATCAGACTCGGCATAGGTGATGTTACGCTGCCGCTTTGTAAGGCTGTCATAAATGCTCTGCACACTGCGGTTGATGAAATGGGCAAACAGGAAACATTCCGCGGATACGGACCCGAACAGGGTTATGAATTTTTGCAAAACGCGCTTAAAAAATATTACCAACAGAGAAATGTAGAGCTTGATATTGATGAAATATTTATCTCTGACGGTGCAAAGAGCGATTTGGGAAATATTTTGGATTTATTTTCAAACGACAATACCGTTCTTGTGCCCGACCCTGTTTACCCCGTGTATGTTGATACCAACGTAATGGCGGGGCGAAAAGTAATATTTGCGAATGCAAACGAGTCTAACGGCTTTTTGCCGCTTCCCGATAAAACCCAAAAACCCGATATAATTTATATCTGCTCTCCAAACAACCCGACAGGCGCCGTATACAATAAAGAACAGCTTAAACAATGGGTTGATTATGCGCTTGAACTTAAAGCGGTTATACTCTTTGATGCGGCTTACGAGTGTTTTATTTCCGATGATACT
>CASGEP010000002.1 GCA_949300515.1 uncultured bacterium | reverse complement strand
GATATCATAAAAGCAAAAAGTATACTTCAAGAATGGAGAAACTTACAATGAAAGAATTAAAACATACTATTGATTTAAAAAATTATATTGTTAATGACTTAAAAACTGATGAAGATATTAAACTATATCTAAATGCGAGTTTAAAAGATTACATTGAAGATGGTGATTTTAATTCTTTTTATCGAGCATTAGAAATTGCCATCAAATCAAGAAATTCAATCTCAGGTTTTGCAAAGAAAATCGGCATGTCAAGAACTCATTTATATAGTTTGTTTAAAAATGAAAAAGAACCTAAATTCTCAACTATTGTAAAAATATTCCATGAATTGGGATATGAATTAGAAATTGCTTAAATATCCTAATCTCATTGATAATTTGTAATATCTCAATTTACAAGCAAAAATAGAATTGCACTTTTTGCACTTATTTGCACTGGCTTAAAATAGACTTCGTGGCGGGTTAGACCCTGAAATAAATTCAGGGTGACAGAATTTTAGTGCAAAAGAGTGCAAGAATTGAGTAGATAAGTGCAGCGGATTTTCGGTAGGGCGATGCGAGGCTAGACGAGCAAGCCCGTAAGGTGTCGGTCGGACGTTACTCCGCCGACATCCCGAATAATCCAAGACAAAATAACCGGTACATCTCAATACTAAAAAACAGCCTCAAATCGGCTGTCTATTTGATTTTCTATTAAATTTTCTCTGTCTCAATGTCCCAGAAACCTATCAGTCCCAGAAACCTATTAACAAAAAAGACCCCAAAAGGGGCAGGTGTTTGAAATTTATCTTATAAAATCTGGGCCGCAGTGGACTCGAACCACCGACCTCACCCTTATCAGGGGTGCGCTCTAACCACCTGAGCTAGCAGCCCGTATATTAAATTTTGCTCGCGCACCCCTTCGGGTGCTTATTTCATATCCGAGGGTCTAAACCCTCCTGGTGCTCACTTCGCGCATTGCGACCGGACGAACTTTAAACCGAACGAACTCAAAAAGCCTGTGTTGTTCTGTCCTTGCCGTTCTGCTTGCGCTGCGGTATTCAAATTTCAATTTACTGATGTCATATGCCCGCCGAGCCTGTCCCTGTGCGTGTAAAACTAAATTACCACAGACAAACTCTAAAATCAACTACATTTTTTGTGGAGCCTCAACACCCAGCAAATCAAGAATTTTGCTCAAAATTATCCTGAAACACTCCACAAGAGCCAGTCTTTTTTTGGATGTCTCTTTGTCATCAGTCAAAACCCTTGAAAAATTGTAAAAGTGGTGAAACGCTGTCGCAAGCTCGCTTGAATATTTGCATAGCAAATACGGCGCCCTGAGCCTTGCTGCGGCTTCAACCATTGCTTTTGACTCCTCAAGCTTCAAAATAAGCGCTCTTGCCGCTTCGCGGGAGTTATCGTCATGACAGTTTTCAAAAAGCCCCTTAACATCAGGATTAATCAAAATTTCTTCAAGTTCTTTTTTGTCAAAAAGCGGTTCAAGCTCGGTTTTATTTTCAATATCGAGCCGTTTCTCAACAGCTTTTCTTAAAATCGAGCATGCTCTGGCATGGGCATATTGAACATAGAAAACAGGGTTTTTGTCACTTTGGCTTTTTGCTAAATCAATGTCAAAGTCAATTGTGGTGTCGCTTGAGCGCATCAACATCCAAAATCTTGTGGCATCAACACCTACCTCTTCAACAAGTTCGTCAAGTGTGACCATTTTTTTGCGCTTGCCCATCCTCATCTGCTCGCCGTTTTGAATAATATTTACAAGTTGTCCCAAAAGCACTTCAAGGCAAGAACTATCATACCCCAGAGCGTCTATTGCAGCTTTCATTCTTGCTATATACCCATGGTGATCTGCGCCCCAGATGTTAATAAGGCGTGTAAAACCGCGCTCCAACTTATTTTTATGATATGCAATGTCAGCAGTCAAATAAGTATTTGTGCCATCTGATTTTTTAAGGACTCTGTCTTGAGTGTCTGTATAATCAGAACTTTTAAACCAGACTGCCCCGTCTTTTTCGTATAATTTACCTTTTTTCTTTAGTTCTTCTATGCAATTTTCAACTTCGTTATTTTTATAAAGCGATAATTCCGAGAAAAAGCAGTCAAAATGAGTTCTGAATTTTTCCAAAAGCTCTTTTTGCAGCCTTAGCATATCAGCCTTTGCAAAGTCGCCATAGCTCTCCTTTTCGCCCGAGGCTATGTATCTTTTTGCGCAGTCAATGAGATACTCTCCGGGGTATAAATCTTCCTCCCACTCGACTTTTTCGCCTTTTAATTCCCTGACACGCAGCTCAAGCGAGCGGGCGAGTTTGTTAATTTGGTTTCCGGCATCATTTATGTAAAATTCCTGATAAACGTCGTATCCGCAGTATTTCATAACATTTGAAAGCGCACTGCCAAGCGCCGCCCAGCGCCCGTGCCCGATGTGAAAGGGGCCTGTGGGGTTGGCGCTTACATATTCAAGGTTTACTTTTTCGCCCTTGCCTATGTCAGATGCGGCAAACAGCTCTTTTTTTTCAAGAATTTCTTCCACAATAGAGTTTAGCATTTCTTTTTCAAGTTTAAAGTTAATAAAACCCGCAACAATGTTTATGCTAAAGCCTTTTTGTTCGATATATCCGGCAATATTTTGCGCAATGAGCGGCGGAGCCATTTTTGCATTTCGGGCCAATGATGACACGTTTATTGCATAGTCGCCAAAGTTTGTATTTTTGGGAATTTCGCAAATCGGGGTAAAATCATTCTCTTTTAACTCTCCGAGTTTATTATTTTCTATTGCTTTATCAATTGCCCCGTGCACCAGTTGTGCAAAAAAATCTTTTTTCATCATGCTCTTGATTATATCAAAAAAATGCTGAAAAAAAATTGTAAAGATTTATAAAGTATAGATAATTTTACCGCAATTTTGACAAATTTTATTTTTTTAATAAAATAGATAAGCACAATTAAAATAGAGAGCTTGGCATGTCAAGAATCAATGGAATTAACTGTAATAATGCTGCTGGCTTTGGCTTGAGTCTATATACGAAGCGTAACTATGAAGACAACTCTGAAATGTATATTGCAAGCAAGCTGGACATGCTTTATAGACAAGCAATCTCAAAGAACACAAGCTTTTTGGGCAAACGTTCTTTGAGGCAAATGGTCGAAGGAAAATATTTAGACAAAGAAGCTTAATTTGTTTTTTTATTTTTTATCGCTTATCTGCCGAACAATTTCATAAATTTCGCTGAATTTATCGAGTGCACTTTGGTGTGCGCTTTTTAGCCTGAAATTTTTGAGAAAAATTTTCGTGCTGTTTTCAAACACGCTGCCCGCTTTTATTTTTGGAGCAAGTCCGCTTATCCTTTGCTTCAGATAATCAAGGGCAGCCTTTTGGGAATAGGCGTATTTTTGTGCTGTTTCTTTTGTGTCCTTCATGCTTTAATTATGCCTCTTTTAAATTTTTTTCCCACATATTTAAGTTGTATTTTTTTGCGTGTATAATGTTATTGATTTCATGGAGAAAAATTATGTGGGAATATTCAGATAAAGTAAGGGAACACTACAAAAACCCAAAAAACGTGGGCTTTATAGAAAACGCAGATGCAATAGGCGAAGCGGGAGCGCTTGCATGCGGGGATAAATTAAAAATTTATTTAAAAATTAACGACAAAGGCATTATTGAAGATGCCAAGTTTCAAACTTTCGGCTGCGGCTCCGCCGTCGCTTCATCAAGCATTTTAACCGAGATGATAATAGGTAAAAACATTGATGAAGTAAGAAAAATTACAAACAAGGACATAGCGGATGCACTGGACGGGCTTCCGCCCGAGAAAATGCACTGCTCCGTTATGGGGCATGAAGCGCTTGAGGATGCTTTTAAAAATTATTTCGGCGATGAGGGTAATAAAACACAAAGTGAGGATAAAAAAATTATCTGCAACTGCTTTAATGTGAGCAAAGAAGATATAATAAAAGCTATTGTGGAAAAAGGTGCAAAAACCCTTGACGAGATTAAAGAAATTAATTACGCCGGCGGGGGTTGTGCAAGATGTGTGCCTAATATTAAAATGCTTTTGGATAAGTACGCCAAAAAGGATGAAAAATTAAATCCTGTGCAATTTATCTTAAAAATCAACAAAGTTCTCGAAACAAACGTCGCGGGCGAATTGGGCAAAGACTCGGGCGGCATAGAGCTTGTAAATGTTGAAGGTAAAGACGTGTATGTAAAGCTCACGGGCACCTGCTCATCGTGCAAAAATGCAACAATGACACTTAAAAACTTTGTCGAAGCACAGCTGAGAGAACATGTTGACCCTGAAATTAACATTATAGAGGTTAAATAATGAAACTTGTATATTTAGATAATAATGCCACCACAAAAGTTGCCCCCGAGGCGCTTGAAGCTATGCTGCCGTATTTAACGGAGGAGTACGGAAACCCCTCCAGTATATACGACCTTGCTCATAAATCAAATACGGCAATCAAAGAAGCAAGGGAGGTTATGGCAGACTTTTTGGGTGCAGGCGACCCCAAGGAAATTATTTTTACATCCTGCGGCTCCGAGTCCGCTAATACGGCTGTTAAGGGAATTCTTGAAATTAACCGAAACAAAAAGCATATTATCACAACAAAAGTTGAGCACCCCTGTGTTTTAAATCTGTACAAGGATTTGGAAAAAAAAGGCTACAGTGTATCCTGGATTGACGTTGATACAAACGGAGATTTGGATATAGGGCAGCTTTTAGAGTCCGTAACGCCCGATACCGCGCTTGTGTCGGTTATGATGGCAAATAACGAAACGGGCACCATTTATCCCGTGGATAAAATTGCTCAGGCGGTAAAAATGCAAAACCCCGAGACAAAAGTTTTTGTCGACGGTGTTCAGGCTGCGGGAAAAATACCTCTGGATTTAAAAAACACAAAAATTGATATGTTTGGTATATCCGGTCACAAATTCCATGCCCCGAAGGGTATCGGCGCTCTTTACGTTAAAAGCGGAACTATGCTCTCCCCCTTAATTATCGGCGGGCATCAGGAAAGGGGCAAGCGTGCGGGAACGGAAAATGTGCCTTATATTGTTGCCATGGCTGCCGCCGCAAAGCTTGCAAAAGAAAATATGAATGATGAATTAACAAGGGTAAAAGCCTTGAGAGATAAGCTCGAGCGCGGTATTTTATCAAAAATTAAAAACGCGGTTTTAAATTCAAAAAGCAAAAACAGAGTTCCAAATACCACAAATATCGGTTTTCAATATGTGGAAGGAGAGCTTATACTTTTGCATCTGAATGATGAGGGAATTTGCGCAAGTTCAGGCTCCGCCTGCACATCAGGCTCGCTTGAGCCAAGCCACGTGCTCCGCGCGCAGGGTGTTCCGTTTACCTCGCTTCATGGCAGCATAAGATTTTCCCTGAGCCGCTATACAACACAGGAAGATGTTGATTACACTCTTGAAAAGCTTCCTGCGATAATAGAGAAAATTGTAAAAATTTCACCCTTTCAAAAAGAATTGAAAGAAATTTTTAAATAGTATCCCTGCGGACTTTCTTTGTAATTTTTTTGGTTATGGAGCTTCTCATTGCAATCCACAATATCATTTTTACGGGGCGTGCGATGAGCAGGAAAATAAAGGATATTACAATGTCATAGAGCGTTTTTACTCCGCCGATAGAGTGAATGGCTGATGAAACGTAAGAAAAGCTCACTACTTTTAAAAGTGCCAAAAGTATGCAGTAGAGAATTGCGCAGATATGTATGCATAAAACACCTATAATCGTTGCAAGTGCAATATTTTTCAGGCTGTATTTCTTTTCAAGCAGCCTTCCTGCTGGAATTACCGCGAGTATGAAGCCTAAAATATAGCCGAAAAGCCCGCTTTTAATGTATCCCAGCCCTCCGCCGAGTGCAAATACCGGCCATACAAAAAAGCCGATTAAAATGTATAAAATCATTGTTATAAGTGCATATGCGGGACCAAGAACCGCCGCAATAAACAGTATAGTTGGAATTTGTGCCACGTAAGCGTTGCTTACGTTTACAAAAGTCAGTTCTCCCGCCGCATCAAAAGCGGGCATCGAATGGGATATATTAACCTGTGTAAAAGTGGCGACTATAACCAAAAGCAGACACAAAAGACATACAACAATTGTACCTGTGCTAAGCGGGGTTTTCTCGCCTTTGTATATAAACTCCAGTATTTCATCTTCAAATCTTTTGTTCATTTTAAAATCAAATCCCCGACCTTGCCCTTTATTTCTTCAAAAAGTTTTTTGTAACTGTTGCCAAAGATATTTTCGCTCCACATAATGAGTGCGTCCTCGTTATTATTCTGGTAATATTTTTTTCTCACTCCCAGAGATTTAAACCCGTAACTCTCGTAAAGCTTTATTGCAGAGGAATTTGATACTCTGACTTCAAGGGTTAAATATTTGATTTTTTCCCTGTAACACTGTTCAAGCGCGTTGAAAAGCAGCAGTTTTGCCACTCCCTTTCTTCTGAAATCAGGGTGTACGGCAAGGTTTGTTATGTGTGCTTCGTCAACTATTTTCCACAAGCCCATATATCCTGCAATTTTATTGTTTTCGTTTACTGCACAGTTATATTCGGATATCTGGTTGTCAATTTCCGCGATAAAAGAATCTCTGCTCCAGTGGTGCTGCCCGTATGCCAGAGCCTCTATTACCATAACCTCATCTAATGAAGCAAGAGTCATTTTTTCGATTTTAAATTTATCCATAGAATTATTTTAGCACAACAACTCAAAGGCGGGCAAAGCGCCTTTGTTAATTATGTTTAAGATTGTTACACTTGTGCGCTTATATAAAAAGGCGTGTGCTCAACGCTCAGATTTTTGTCGTCCAAAATTCCGCGGTTTAACTGTGAATAAGATGTATCTTTAGAGTTAAAACGCTTTTTCAAAAAATCATAAGCAACTTTGGGGTCGCATGCTTCGCCGCAAGTAAACAAATCAACCGCAGCATAGCCAAGCTCGGGCCATGTGTGGATTGCAAGGTGGCTTTCAGATATTATAACAACGCCCGACACACCGTGGGGTGCAAACAAATGAAAACATTTGTTAACAATTGTAGCGCCGCACTCAAGTGCTGCTTCAACCATATACTTTTCAACCAGCTTCGGGTTATTTAAAACATTGGGGTCACATTCAAAAAATTCGGCAAGTATGTGTCTGCCTAAATAGCGTGAGTGGGTTTTGAGTGTTTGTTTACGAGCTTCAAGAGTTGTTATCGCCAATTCATAATCCTCCTTTAAGATTAGTAGTGAATTTTTATTATGCTAGATAATATTACAACATAAGAAAAAAACACACAAGTAATTTTTATTTCCTTTTTTGATTTTATTTTAACATTCTTTTACATTTTATCCATATCTGACTAAACTATTTTGTAATAAAATTTTCTTAGGAGCAACGGAACGGACGTGAATTATGAGTAAAATTCTTATTATAGACGACGATGAGGCAATTTGCGAGCTTGTGAAAATAAACCTCGAGCTTTGCGGCCATACATGCAAATACTGTACGGATCCGATTAGAGGATATGCGCTTATTAAGCAGGATATGCCCGATCTTGTGATACTGGATGTTATGATGGGGGAAGTTGACGGTTACTCGCTCGCGCTAAAAATCAGACAAAATGAAAATACAAAAAATATCCCGATAATTATGCTCACTGCCTTAGGCGAGCTTGATGACAAATTAAAGGGGTTTAACTCGGGTGTGGATGATTATTTGACAAAACCCTTTGAAATAGAGGAGCTGAAAGCAAGAGTGCTCGCGCTTTTGAATCGATCCGGACTTGTTGCGCAGTCGCTGAGGTTTAAAGAAGTTCTTGCGCTTGGCGATATTACTTTAATCCCAGAAAGTTACAGTGTAAAAATTCTTGATAAAAGTACAAAATTAACCCCTATAGAATTTGAGATTTTAAATGTGCTTATGCAGCACCATGACGAGATGGTTTCATCAAAAATGCTTTTAAAAGAAGTCTGGGGATACGAGGGTGATGAAGATATCGACACAATAAGGGTGCATATAAGACACCTGCGTGCAAAAATAGATAAAATTTCTGATGAGAAAAATAAATACATACAGACAATATACGGAGGGGGATACAGATTAATCCCCGCGGGGGTAAAATCTAAAAATAAGTGAAAATGAATATGTTTAAAAGAATAAAACAACTGCAGCTTATTTTTTTGTGTCTGTGTCTTGCGGTTCTCTTTGCGGCTACTTTTGAGAACTACAAACAGGCTCAGATTGAGCGTATAAATGAAATATCTTCGGGTTCGTATATTAATAACGAAAACGTTTCGGCAAAGGACTTGTTTTTAGAGAGCTGGCTCCTTATAAAACAAAGCTATGCCGAGCCGCACCTGAACGATCAAAACTGGCACAGGTGGAAAAGAAGGTATGTAAATAAAATAAAAGATAACGATGATGCTTATGTTGCAATAAATACCATGCTTGCAAGCCTCGATGACCCGTATTCAAGACTGCTCTCAAAAGAAGAATTTCAGGAGCAGACAAACTCTATCGAGTCAAAAATGTATGGTATCGGGGTAAATATAGCCTCTGTTGCGGGAAAAATTTACATAGTAAACGTTATAAAATGCTCCCCTGCTGATTTTTCCGGTTTAAAACAGGGTGATATGCTTGTAAGTGTTGACAATCATGAGATAAAGGGTAAGTCAATATTTCAGGTGGCTCAATATATAAAAGGTGCCCTCAATGAAACCGTAACCCTTGTTATTTTAAGGGACGGAGCCAACCTGACAAAGAAAATAAAACGCGCCCGGATTAAGGTGCGTACCGTCGAGTGTGAAAAGCTCGATAAAAACATAGGCTATATTCATATTTTAAGCTTTATTGGCAACGATACGCCGGTAGAATTTATAAATGCATTAAATAAGGTGAAAGATACAAAAAGTCTGATACTTGATTTGCGCGGAAACACGGGCGGACTGTTCCAAAATGCCGTATTTGTCGCAAACATATTTTTAAAAAACGGTGATATAGTAAGCGTTATAGGGCGCGACGGACAAAGCAGCTCCTACAGTGTTCAGGATAATGAGTTTGTCTACGACAAGCCGCTTGTAGTGCTTGTGGACGGTGACAGCGCCTCCGCTTCGGAGATTGTATCGGGCGCGCTTAAGGACAACAACCGTGCAAAAATAGTCGGTACAAGGACTTTTGGAAAAGGTGTCGTGCAAAAAATTTACGCCCTGCCAAATAAAATGGGTATGAATTTAACCATTGCAAAATATTTAACACCGAGCGGAAGGGATATAAATGAAAAGGGTATAGAACCCGACTACGAGGTAACTTTTACGCGCGATGACGTAAATAAAAACTTTGACAGACAACTTGAGTTTGCAAAAAATCTTATTGCAAAACAAATAAAATAGGCAATTTTTTAGCTTGAGCCGTTTTATGCAATTTGTGTCGAATGTGTATAAGGTATGATATGATTTCGCAAATTTCTTTTAAGGTACAGACAAATAAATTTAACAAAAATAAAAATAACTGCCTGCAAAGCACTCTTGAGAGGACTCCAAAAAAAGACTGTGTCAGCTTTAGCGGCATTAAGGGCGTAAAAATCGCGCAGGATTTAAAAAATGCCCTTGATACAAGAGTGTTCAAATTCAGAAAAAATAACGGCCAAATTTTTGAAGGCACGATAAAAGAATATCTTGAGGGTTGCAATATAAGAAACGACGATATTAGATATCTGAAACAAACAGGTATTATGCACAATACCCACTTTGAACAGGCAAAAGCAATTCTTGAACACGGCCTTGACTGGACTAAGACTTCAAGGGTGCAATGCGGCCCCGGTACTTATTTTATCCCATGTCAGGATTTTAATTACGGGCCGGTTGCAATTGAAGGTTTCTATCAGGGAAATATGAAAAAATTACCGATTTTTGAAAAGAATTTTTATGAAGCAATCAGGGACAACAGGGAGGTTCATGGCGTAATAAGCAAATACGGGGTGTCAGATACAAATAAAACGCTCAACCAATACTGCCATGATGTGCTTGCAGATGAAATGGGAATAGATATTCTTTATTCACCAAACAGAGAGTCTGCTTGCTATGTCGTATTAAAGGATGATTGTATGAGGCTGTACCCTTACAATTTTAAAATTGTTGACGGAAAGATAAAGAGGGACTAGCCCCTTGAAAAAACTTCAAGTTCAAGCGAATTGTCGCAAATAACAGGGTTAAAATAAGCACATGAGCCGACCATAGCAGCGTTATCCGTGCAATATTTCATCTTTGGCGCATACGTCTTATATCCCTTTTCATTCAGTGCAAAAAGTTTTTTCCTGAGTTCGGAATTTGCCGCAACTCCGCCCGCACAGACTATTGTTTTGCAGTTGAATTTATCTGCAATATTTAGCATTTTTTTAATTAAAGTGTCGGATACTCTTTCCTGAAAACTCGCGCAGATGTCTTTAACGGGCATCTCTTTGCCCTCAAAGCTCTGTGTCAACCTTAAAAGTGCCGTTTTTAAGCCCGAAAAACTAAATTCATCCCAATTAACTTTTGCCTCGGGAAGCTTAAAAGCGTGCGGATTACCCTCCTGTGCAAGTTTATCAAGCATAATACCCCCGGGATAAGGCAGCCCCATAAGGCGCGCGACTTTGTCATAAACTTCTCCCACGGCATCATCAATTGTTGAAGCCGCAATTTCCTGTTTATTGTAATCTTTGACAAATATAACCTGAGTGTGTCCGCCCGAAACAAGCAGGCAAACAAAAGGAGGCTCTAAATCAGAATCTAAAAAATTAGCGCAAACATGTGCGTGCAGATGATTTACCCCGATAAAAGGTTTGTCGTGCACAAGGGACAGGGTCTTTGCGGCATTCATTCCGACCAAAAGACATCCCACAAGCCCCGGGCCCACGGTTGAAGCAAAAGAGTCGATTTTATCCGGCTTAATTTGCGCCTGTGAAAAAGTTTCTTTTATTACCGGGCCGATTGACTCCAGATGTTCTCTTGCCGCGACCTCGGGTACAACTCCGCCGAATTTTTGATGGGTTTTAATTTGCGAGAAAACAACGTTAGAAAGCACCTCTCTGCCGTCTTTTACAATGGCGCAGGCTGTTTCGTCGCAGCTTGATTCTATGGCAAATATAAGCATTTTTTCTTACCTTTGCGGTAATTTTTATTACCGTTGTAATATTTAAACTTTTTGTTATAATAATATTACCATGAAAAAAAGTTTTTTCTCTGTATGCTTTTTATTATTTTTCATAATCACGCTCGCTGTTTCGCGCGCCGGTGCATATACGCTTGAGGATGCGACAGAGCTGTACAATCTCGGAATAGATTACTATTCGCAAAATCAAGTCCAAAAGTCCATGGAATACTTTAAAAAAGCTATCGCGCTTGACCCGAAATTCTATGAGGCTTACTACAATCTGGCACAAATTCAAGCTTCATACGGTTATACCGATGCCGCAATAAGGAGTTATGAAAAAGTTGTGCAGCTGAAACCGGATGATTACGAAAGCGTTTATGAGCTAAGCAGACTTTTATATAAAAGAGGATATCTTACAAAAGCAATGACCATGCTTGAGAGAGTTCCCGCGAATGATGACGTTTATTCTCAGGTTCTGGTACTGAAAAGCAAAATTAAACAAAGACAGGAAGAACTCGCACTTATACAAAAACAAAAAGAAGAAGCGCAAAAAGCCCAGCTTGCGGCATCTTCACTTGAGGACGTGCAAAATGCCCTCGCGCAAAAGACAAGCGCTTCAATGCAGGATATTACACTTTCGGCTTCAAATCTGCTGACAAACATGCAGGCTCCCTCTGGCGTTGCCGCAGATTCCGAGGGGAATGTCTATGCGGCAAGTTTTTCCGAAAGTAAAATATATAAAATAACACCTGACGGCGCAAAAAGTGTTTATGTCTGGCCTGTTAATCTGGGCGGGCCCATAGGTATAGTTATGGACGGCGAAAACAATTTATACGTAGCAAACTATACAAAAAATAATATAGTAAAAGTGACAACAAGCGGGGTTATCAGCGAGTTTGCAAAAGTGAAAAAGCCGTATTGTCTGGCAATTGACCCTGTGAAAAAAATTCTTATAGTATCGGAGCAGGATTCAAATAATATCCTGAAATACCCTCTCTAGTCCAGAATAAATCTATTCAGCTCGCTTATCGTATCTTCGAGATTTTTGTTTATTGCCGCGTCCTCTTTTACTTTGCTCCAGCTGTATAAAACGGTTGTATGGTTTTTGTTAAAAGCGGCGCCGATTTCAGGCAGGCTCATTTGAGTGATTTCGCGGCACAGATACATTGCAAGCCTTCTTGCGTTTGCAATGTCTTTAGAGCGCGCGGCAGAGAGTATTTCATCCTTTTTTATTCCGAAAAACTTTGCAGTTTTTTCGATAATATCATCAAGAGTTACGGTTTTTGCCGCTGCACCTATGTTTAAAACTTTTTTTGCAAGCTCGCATGTTGCTTCGACCCCCTGAATTGAAGCGTAAGCGCTTAATTTATTGTATGCTCCCTCTAATTCCCGAATGTTTCTGTCGTACGTTTTTGCAAGGAGCATGGCGACCTCGTCATTTATTCCAAAATGAGAGTGCACGGCATGTTTTTTAATTATCTCAAACCTTGTGTTTAAGTCGGGTATTTGTATTTCAACGGTTAAACCCCACTCGTATCGGCTTTTTAGCCTGTCAGGAGTGCAAACAAGAGAGGAGGGAGGTCTGTCCGAGGCAAAAACAATTTGTTTTCCGGCATGGAATAAAACATCAAAAATACTGAAAATTTCTTCTTCCGTCCTCTGTTTTCCCTCTGCAAACTGTATGTCATCCAGCAGTAATACGTCAATGTTTCTGTATTTATCGCGCAGTTTTTTCATTTTTGAATTGCGCTCCGAAGGAATTATGGCTGACTCCGTCAGCTGGTTTGTTATCTCCTCGGCTTTTGCATACTTTACTTTTAAGTCGCCGAAGTCTTTTAAAATTTGATGTCCTATCGCCTGCATAAGATGTGTTTTCCCGAGCCCCACATTTCCGTAAATATAGAGAGGGTTGTATTTTTGCCCCGGTGCTGCGGCTACTTTCTTTGCAACGTTATACGCAAAGTCGGAATTTTTGCCGCATACAAAGTTATCAAAAGTGTATTTTAAATTAAGTCCGCAAAAAGAGTGCATTTGCTTCAAGTTGTCTATCTGCTCTTTTACAAGGCTCACCTCGGGAGAGGTTTTTTGGGCTTTTTTTCTCGTGCCCGTTTTTCTTGTTTCATCAAGTACAATCCTGACACTTCTTTTAAGTGATGTGAACTTTTCAAGGGCTTCCTCTATCTCGGGCAGATATTTTTGTGTTAAGACCTGAATACCGAAGCCCTGATTACTTTTCATAAGAAAAATTCCGTTTGAAGGCATTTCAAGGAGGGGCAGTGCGGGTTCAAGGTTATTAAGCCAGGTGTGCGCCGTTTCGGGTATGTTAATCTTTACCTCGTCAATAATTTTTTCCCAGATTTCAAGTTCTTCCTGCTTCAAAACTGCTCCTTGATGCTATAAAATGCAGCCATTCCTAAAATTTTGTAACTATTTTACTATAAACATTTCCTGTAGTAAAATTATAGAATGAAAAAACTTTTAGATTACTCATGTCTTTTTGATTTGATAAGAAACGCTTATGCAAATTTTTCGTATGCAAACCCGCTAAAGGATGCGCTTATTCCGCTCAGGTACTTTTTTGAGCTGACTTACAGATGTAATTTAAACTGCCCGTACTGCTATGTGGGCACGGAGCGCAAAAAAAACGAACTCACAACGGACGAGTGGTTCAAAATAATTGATCAAATACCTTTTTACTCTTTTGTTACCCTTGTTGGCGGGGAGCCGCTTGTAAGGTCGGATTTTTGCGATATTCTTTTCAGGTGCGCAAAGAAAACTCTGGGCAAAATGAACGTTGTTACAAACGGCATTTTAATGAACGATGAAATTATTGACGCGTTTATAAAATCAAAAATGATGCTCCTTTCGGTATCGCTTGACGGCTGGAAAAAAAATCACGATATTAACCGCGCAAAAGACGGGATTTTTGATAAAATAAAATCCAATCTTGATAACTTAAACGACAGAAAAAAGCGCCCCATGGTTGATATTAAAACCATAGTTTTGAAAAACAATCTGGAAGATATTTTAAAACTTTACGAATACTGTACTGACTCGGGCTTTGAATTTTTAAGCGTTTCTTTTTTGAGGAACAATAACCTGAAACAAAATTCCGTTTTAAGGGATAATCTGGGCGAGGAATTTTATAAGACAAATTACCCTATAGAGCAATATTTTAATCAGGACGAATTTGAGAAAATTTTTAGAGAAATAAATAAAATAAGGAAACATTCAAAAACCCGAATACGTTTTTCGCCAAAGTTCGATGATGACAATTGGGACAGGGAATTAGAGAAAATCAGAAACTTTTTTGGTAAAAAAAATGATATGCATCCCTCTGAAATATATTATCCCTGTAAATATCCCTACTCAAATATGATGATAAATCCGCAGGGTGATATTTACCCCTGTCTTTCGGTAAAAATCGGTAATGTTAAAGACAGAAAAATAAAAGACGTGTTTAATGACCCGAAATTCAAATGTTTCAGAAACAATCTGAAATACTCAAAAGCTTTTACATCCTGCCAGATGTGCTGCGAGCTTACGGTTAAAGACTAAGGAGAAAGTATTACATGAAAAAAAATATAAAAAAAATTGCTCTGTTGTCCGTTTTTGCGGTTTTTTGCGCATTTTTGACCCTTGATGCGCAGGCAAAAGACTATGTTTCAAAAAAACTTAAAAGCGGACAGACGGTAATTGTTAAAAAGGTAAGTGACAACCCTATTGTTACAATAAATACCTGGATAAAAACAGGCTCCATAAACGAAGATGACAAAAACTCGGGCGTTGCACACTTTTTGGAACATTTATTTTTTAAAGGAACCCAAAAAAACCCGACAGGCACGTTTGACAGAATTTTAGAAAGCAAAGGTGCAAACACAAACGCCGGAACAAGCAAGGATTTTACGCACTACTATATTACAATTCCCTCAAAAGATTTTGATTTGGCGCTGTCTTTGCACGCCGATATGCTCTTAAATCCGCTGATTCCGAGAAAAGAACTTGAAAAAGAGCGCCTTGTTGTGCTGGAAGAAATTTCAAAAGGAAAAGACAGCCCGACAAACGTAATGTGGGAAAATCTTTTTAATCTGATATACGCTTCACAGGAGCCCAAACACCCTTATTTCAGACCTGTTATAGGTAAAAAGGAAGTAATCGAAACAATAACAAGAGAAGAAATTCTTGATTTTTACAATAAATTTTACACCCCTTCAAATATGACAACGGTAATCGTCGGAGATGTCACGCCTGAGGACGCACTGGAGAAAGTAGAGCGGTATTTTGCACTGCAAGGCGAGCCAAAGGCTGCATACGAGGTAGTTTATCCCAAAATAAAACCCCTTAACGGCATTTTGCGCACAAGCAGCGAAATGGATGTCAATCAGGTTTATATGGTAATTGCCTTTAAGGCTCCGAAATTTAAAGACGATAAAGACTCCTATGCCCTTGATGTTCTGGCTGCAATTCTGGGCGATTCAAAAAGCTCAAAACTGAACCAGATGTTAAAGGAACAAAAACACCTTGTTTATAATATATCCGCCTCCAATTCTTCCTTTATGGATGACGGGCTTTTTACCTTTAGTGCAACGCTCGATGAAAAAAATCTGAAGGAAGCAGAGAGCGAAATTCTTGAAGAAATAAAAAAAGTGCAAAACGGAGAAGTCACTCTCGGCGAGGTTAACAAGGCTAAAAACATGATAAAAACGGATACATACTATTCGCGCGAGTCTGTTTCAAATATATCCGACGAACTCGGCTACCTTACTACTTTCTGGGGCTCAACCGCTTATTACGACAACTATTTGAGTAATATAGAAAAAGTTACCCGCGATGATGTTATCCGTGTTGCAAAAAAATATCTTACAACTTCAAAATACGCAATATCAACCATTGTACCCAAAAATAACGCAAATTTAAAAGAAGTTGCGCAAATTGCCCCTGCGGCAAAAGTTCAGACGGAAGCAAAAATCATTGAGCAGACACCGAATGCGCTAAAATATCAGCTCGATAACGGTGCGGCTCTTGTCATCAAAAAAAGCACATCTAACTCTATTATCGCGATAGACATTGAAGCAAAAGGCTCAAAAATACTTGAAAAAATACCCTCCACAGGCATGCTCGCGGCAGCCGTTGCAAAACAGGGTACAAAAAAATACTCAAACTCCGAGTTTGCAAATTTGCTTGATGAAAAAGGCATAAAACTTGCCCTCTCCTGCGGTTCGGATACTTTTTCAATTTCCCTGCAGACAACAAAAGACGAACTTGAAAGCGCACTTGAGGTTCTGGATGAAGTTGTAAACAATCCCGTATTTTCCTCCTCCGAAACGGAAAAAATTAAAAACCTGAAAATCGCCGACCTTAAGAAAATAGACGACAATGCTCTGTCTATGGGTCTGGATGAGTTTAAAAGGATAGCTTTTGAAGGCTCTTACTACGGTCAGGGCGCAAAATATCTGCTTAAAAACATTCCCTCGGTCACGCCCGACGATATAAAAAGTTACTACAACAACGTTTTAAACCCTGAAAATATTGTAATAACGGTAGTGGGCGATGTAGACAATCAGGATATGATATCAAAACTCAGCCCGATATTTAAAACTAAAGAAGGCAGAAAAATAAACTTTAAAGAAGAAAAAATAAATATTTTCACCCCGCAAAAAAACATCAACTCCGTACTTATTAAACCCGATACCCAAACAGCGTGGGTCTTTGTGGGATATAAAACATGTCCCGTTTACAATGAAAAAGACATGGCGGCTCTAAAGGTAATTAATGCCATTTTGGGTGAGGGTATGAGCTCAAGACTCTTTCAAAATCTCAGAGATGAGCAGGGACTTGCATACGTTGTCGGCTCGAGCGTTTTTCAAAACATCCTTGACGGCAGTTTTATTGCCTACATCGGTACAAACAACAACAGTATCGACAACGCCAAACAGGGAATAATAAACGAAATTAACATCTTGAAAAAAGAATACGTAACCCAAAAAGAGCTGCAGGAAGCCAAAGACAAAATCATGGGCAACATATTAATCTCGCTTGAAACAAATATGGATGATGCTTCAATGCTTGGCTACTACGCGGTCAGCGAGCGAAGTATAGACTATCTTGAAAAATATAAAAAACTAATCAACGACGTTACCCAAAGCGATATATTGGAGGTTGCAAACAAATACTTCTCAAAACCTTATATATCCGTTGTTGTAAAGGCAAATAATTCTATGGTAAAATAGTAAAACCATGTATGGATTTAATTTTGAGCTGGACGATTTCCAAAAAGAGGCTATCGAGCATATTAAAAACGGTAAAAGTGTTGTTGTCTGCGCACCGACAGGCGCGGGCAAAACTTGTATCGCCCAGAGCGCCATACATCTTGCGCTTGAAGGGGGCACAAGGATTTTCTACACAACCCCTCTAAAGGCTCTGTCAAACCAGAAATATTTCGACTTTTCCCGCACATACGGCGAGCAAAACGTAGGACTCTTAACCGGCGACACAACAATAAACCGCGGCGCGCAAATTGTCGTTATGACAACGGAAGTCTTTAGAAATATGCTCTATGGCACGACTTTCGGTACATTAAAAGATAACCTGAAAGACGTTAAATACGTCGTACTCGACGAAGTCCACTACATGAACGACGAACAGCGCGGCACGGTCTGGGAAGAAAGTATTATCTACTGTCCCACAAATATACAAATAATCGCACTTAGCGCTACCGTCCAAAACTCAAAGCAGCTTACAAACTGGATAAACACCGTGCACTCAGGTACAGAGCACGTTTTTACCGACTTTCGTCCGGTACCCCTAAGGTTTTATTATTATGACAGCTCAAAGCCCGACACCGTTTTGCCGCTTTTAACGCCCGAGGGCAAGCTGAACAAAAAAATTAAACCCGAGAGCAAATACAAATACTTCAATAAAAAAACCTCTCCTAAAAATCCCGTCGCATCAATCACCCTTGCGCTCAAGGAAAAAGATATGCTCCCCGCCATTTACTTTACCTTCTCGCGCAAAAAATGCGACGAAAACGCGCAAAAGTGTGCCAATCTCGAACTTTTAACAAAAGAAGAAGCACGGGAAATTAACACCCTTGTCGATGAATACATTGCCGAAAACCCGTATCTTGAGAACAATCCGCAAATCGACTTAATTAAAAAAGGCGTAGCCTCCCACCATGCGGGACTTTTACCGGGCTGGAAACTTTTGGTTGAAAGGCTTTTTCAAAAGGGGCTTATTAAAATGGTCTTTGCTACGGAAACCCTTGCCGCAGGCATAAACATGCCCGCCCGCACAACCGTTATAAGTTCAATATCAAAACGCACCGACGACGGACACAGAATGTTAAGCGCAAACGAATTTCTCCAAATGTCAGGCAGGGCGGGGCGCCGTGGCATGGACACAATCGGCTACGTCGTAATAGTCGGCACCCCCTTTCAAACACCCGAAGAAGTTGCAGCCCTTGCAACCTCAGAGGCAAACCCGCTTGAGAGCAAGTTTTCCCCTTGCTATTCAATGGTTTTAAACCTCCTGCAGCGCTTCAGCCTTGATGAAGCAAAAGAGCTTATTTTAAAAACTTTCGGCTACTACTCCTCCTCCGACAGGATTTCTCCGCTATTAGCGCAAATGGAAGAATACCAAAATATCATAAACGCCGCAAAAAACTATCTTTGCCCCTATGGCTTTAAAAACGAAGATTTAATCGAATACACTAAACTCAAAAATATATACGTTCAAACCCGCACAATCTACAAAACCCTGAAACGTCAGGCGGGAAAATCAAACAAAAACGCGCCCGAAGTCCTTGAGTACGCCAAAAAATCAAAAGACCTGAGAAGAAAAATCGAGCACTACAGCTGTGATACCTGTAAAATGTACAAAAAACACAGAAAAGAACTGGAACTGCTCGCCAGATACGAAAAAAAAGCCCGCCTCCTTAAAAAAGAAATCGAATTTCAAAAAGACGTCTACTGGCAAAAGTTCCTTGCCCACAAAAATATTCTTGAAATCACGGGAAATCTTGCGGATAATTTCCCCACCCCGCGCGGCAAAGTCACCATGGCACTAAGGAGCGAAAATGAGCTTTACCTTTGCGAAGTCATACTCAGCGGACTTCTTGACGACCTCAACCCCGCCGAGCTCTCCTCTGTCATCTGTGCCCTTGCCTGTGAAGAAATACGTGCAAAAGACGATTGTCCTGTAAATCCGCCATGTCAAAAAGTGCGCAAAGTCCTCTCAAAAATCAAAGACATAAAGAGAAAAATTTACCTGCTCGAGCGCGACAATAACATTGAAAATCCCATGAACTTGCACTCGCACTTCTGCTCGCTCATTGAATTCTGGGTAAATTCAGATAACCCCGATACACCCTCTATCACCGCATGGGAGCAGATGTTCGGTGAAAATGAATTCTTCTCTCAGGGCGATGTCGTGCGCGCATTTAAGCGCACAATAGATATCCTGCGCCAGATTACAATTCTTGAAGGCATTAACCCCAAACTTATCGAAAACGCTAAAAAAGCAATCCGCTCGATAAACAGAGAACCCGTAAACGTTGACTAAACCTTCTTTTTGGCTGTATTTGTAACCTTTTTGCGTATCCGCCCGCGCGCTAAACCCCGCACACAAAACCACCCCCGAGCGTGCAAAATCCCCGCACACAAAACCACGCCGCCGACCACCGCCACGCTCGACTCAAATTTACATTACTTAACCAAAAATTCTGCCCGCCCCCCTTATATGTACAATGTTTGTTGTAATTTGCACCGCAATCGTTTGACAAAGTTTTTTTAAACTGATATCCTGTAGGTGAAAAAGATACGAAGTTATAATTTGAGGAAAGATACGAAACTATGGCTATCCGGTTTTTAAGTGCGTACTCCGGTGCGAATTTGTGTATGTGCTTTGGCGCGTGCGCGGTTTTGCCGCTAAACAAACACTCTAAACCGTATGCAAAACACCTGTTATCTTAACCGTCTCGGGCAGGATGTGCATACGGTTATTAAAATGCCAAAAACCGCTCATCCTGCTATTATCCTTATTTTGCTTCGAGTTTAATACACAGCTTTAAACATTGCAAAAATACACAAAAATAAAGGAATAAACAAATGAAACACCAAAAAGGCTTCACACTTGCGGAACTTCTCGTTGCAATACTTGTGACGGCGGTAATTTTGACCCTCCTTGCTCCCGTCATTACAAAAAGGGCAAAAGAATCTTCAAAAAGCGCAAGCAGCACCACAACCACAACAAATTCGCGCGTTTTTACCTACAACAAGTCAGATGCGGACTGCAGCGAAATCTCGGGAACAAATTCCCTTGAGTGCAGCTTTACCGTTCCTGCGGGCGTTGTATCTCTCGGGGCGGTAGCTGTAGCGGCAGGCGGCGGCGGTGCGGGCGCAACGCAGCCCTCAATACAATACGATAAACTTGTAATCGCTTCAAATACCTCTGACGGCGCTTCAAAAACGCAGGAAATTGAAATCACAAACAGTATGAAAAATATCAGAATTACAAGCCTTTTCGGTGCGGGTGCAGGGGGCGGCGGAGCCGCATGGACAAATAAGGTTGACGGGGGCGACGTTCCCGCTTCCCAGTCAGAGTGCGCAAAGTATAATGCAGCCTACATCCCTCCCGAGTGGAACGGCGGCTCGGGCGTTTGTGTTACAAAATATAACGGCGGCGACCCGAACGGTCCTGAAATCCCTTGGAGTGTAACTACGGTTACTGCAGGCTCAAAAAGTTGTGATGAAAAAGCCTGCTGCTGGAAAGGCACAACAGTTGTGCGAGCAACTGATACAAGCAGCTATGGTTCAGGATACACATGTACAACGGTTGGCGGATATTCTGGCTGTACAAGAACTGTCTGCACCTGGTACGCTGCGGATGATATCTGTAAAAACCACTCTATAAACGGGGTATCGGGCTGGCGCCTCCCTACAATTGAAGAAATGCGCGCCTGGGCAAAAATTGAAAATCTTGCACTTAAGTTTGGTATGTATGATTTAAGCTTTTGGGCGGAAGATATGCTGCTGTGCAACTGGGGCGACTTTAGATGGAATGACTTTGCAATGTGTGCTCCTCAAAGCGGCGAAAATCGCTGTGAGGGCGCCCGCAGTGACGATTGTGGTCCATACGGGCTTTGGTCGGGTACTCCCGGAGGAAGTCAGGATGAATATATGGGTCTTTGGCTAAGCAATATATTTACCGCGGATTATGCTCATGACTATGACGAAGCATACTCCGTCCGTTGTGTTCTCGGCGGCACACAGACACTTACCGCTCTCTCGGGCGGCGGCGGCGGTGCGGGCGCCTACATTAAAAACTACACAATACCAAACGATGTAATAACTCAAAATATAGGCGGAAAAATCGTCCTTAAATCAGGAGCGGGCGGCAGCGGCGGTACATCCGCATCCGATGTTGACGGCTCGGGTAATAACGGCACGGACGGCGGCGAATCCTCCATACTCGTCTACGCCTCAGACAACACTACACTTAAATGGGGCTTAAGAGTCCCCGGCGGATACGCGGGAAAAGGCGCAACAGCTTCTGCTGTCGGTGCGGGCGGCTCTCAAAGGGCGCTTAACACATGTCAAATCTATCAAAACGGAAGCTGGAGCAATATAAATTGCACGGGCGCAGGCGCAAGAGGTAACGACGGCGCGGAATATGAAAATGCAAGCTCTACAAATACCGCAATAGGCGGCAAGGGCGCAAATTCCCTCTATACCTCCTCTGCTCAGGGCGGCGGCGCGGGCGGTACGTATTCCGACGAAAACGGATTTAAAGGCTCAACCTACGGCGCAGGCGGCGGCGGTGCAACAATTGCGTTTGACTCCTCAAACAACGCCCAAAAAGGCAGAGGTGGATACGGCGCAAACGGTGTTGCCGAGATTAAATACGATGTCGTATATCCCGCAGCGGCAGGCGGCGGCGGAGGCGGCGGCGCATACGTGAGTATTGAAGAAATTCCCGTGAGTGCAGGCAACACCTATACAATAAAAATAGGCGCCCCGGGGCTTGGCGGAACAATTGCAACCGCGGGTGAAGATGCGGGCGAATCCTCGATAACTTTTGACTCCATAACCTACACTCTCCCCGGCGGAAAGGGTGGTAAAATCGGCACAAGTGCTACTTCAACCGCTGATGCCGTACAGGGTCTCGGCGGCGCGGGCGGTGAAATTCTAACAAGCGTTACCGACACATCAAAAGTTAAATATAAATATGGTGAAAACGGAAGCGATGCAAAGGCTTTCACAAAAGATGAAACGCACGCAAACTCCTCGGGATACGGCGGCGCGTACGGCGGTGTCGGCGGCAAGTCGGGACTTGATATAACGGGCGGCTGCGGCGGATTATTCATCGACAGTGCAATTTGCGCAAATACAACGGTAAACGGTATATACAACTCCTTTGCAGCACCTTCAATATCAGGCTCTGAAATCAGCTACGGCTCTGCGGGTGCTGGCGGCGGTGGCGGCGGCTGGAGCGAAAATACGACAAACTTCCCAAATCCGGGCTCCGGTGCACAGGGCCAAGGCGGATATGTGTTCTTATACTGGAGAGAATAACACCAAACTGCAGTGCTGCAAGTTTATTGCCGCTGCAGTTTGAGCCGCAGAATTTATAGATGTACAAAAAATATGACTGTATAAAATAAGGAATAGTGATGAGAAAAAATAACTCAAAAACGGCGCCTTCCGTGCGCGGCGGATATCTTGTAAGCGCTTTTACGCTTGCCGAAATGCTTGTTTCGGTCGTTATAATCGCGACAATCTTTGTGCTGCTTGCCCCTGTTTTGACAAAGCGCATTAAGGAGGAAGCAAATATTGCAGCCGCGGCAAATTCGCGCCTTTTCCTTTATGACAAAAACGACTCCGACTGTGTCGAGGTTGCAGGTTCAAACACTCTGGAATGCTCTTTTACAATTCCTGACGGCGTTACAAAAATAAGCGCCGCAATGGTTTCAGGTGGCGGAGGCGGCGCGGGTGCCGCTGCCGTATCGCTTTCACAGGGATTGAGTGTCACGGCGACAAATACGACCTCTGTGTCCTCTCAAACCGAAGAAATCGAGATTAAAAACGGCATGAAAAATGTTATAGTTACTGAGCTTACAGGCTCGGGTGGCGGAGGCGGCGGCGGAGCATGGACAATGGAGGCGGGCGGACCGCAGTCACAATCAGAGTGTGACCCGTTTAATGCCGTCTTTGTTCCCGCAAAATATAACGGCGGAAAGACAAATGTTTGTGTTTCAAAGCGAAATGCGGGTGATTCGGGCGGTCCTGATATCCCGAGCGGCGTAAAGGTAGTTCAGGCGGGCGGAAGCAGCTGTGATGCAAGCGGCTCGGGCAAGTGCTGCTGGACTAAAAACACGTCGCGAGAAGGACACTGCACGGATGGATACGGAAACAGCTACTCGGGCTGCGGCAGGACGGTTTGCAACTGGAATGCGGCGACCGACATTTGCAGCAGGTGGGATGTGGCAGGCTCGTACGGCTGGCGTTTGCCGACAGAGGAGGAACTTGCAGGCTGGGCGGCAAACATTAGCTATATTCATTCATACAAACGCGACACCGGTCTTAATCTTTGTGACGGGAGAGATAGCATATCGACGTTTATCTCGGCTGCATGCGGTCCAAACGGCAACTGCTACGGCTCAGGTGTTGAAAACTGCCACCCTTTCGCTATTTGGTCATCTACTCTCAGCCACACTTATGGGCATATTGCCCATTATATGTCGGCTTATTTCCGGTATAGTTTGTATGACAATGAATTTAATAGCAGTCCCGAAACAACTAATGGCACGGGTTCCGTTCGCTGTGTGTGGGATGGCGGAAGCAGCTCATCCTCAAGTAATCATACCTCAATAACGGGTGGCGGCGGATCTGCAGGAGCCTACATCAAAAACTACCCTATACCGGATGATGTAATTACATCAAGCGTCGGCGGGAAAATCGTTCTCTACGGTGCCGCAGGCGGCGCGGGCGGTGCTTCTTCTTCAACCGAAAGCTCGGACGGCAATGCGGGAAATGACGGTAATACTTCATATGTTGAAGTCTATGACAGTAACAACATCCTTAAGTGGGGAATACGCGCTCAGGGCGGAAATGCCGGCAAGGGCGCAACTTCTGACACTGCAGGCGCGGGCGGCGAAAAAAAGAGTGTAAACTCATGCCAGATTTACGAAAATAACACGTGGACAACAATATCCTGTACGGGAGTCGGGAACGAAGGCGCCTCGGGCGAATTGGGCGCTTACGGCGGCGGCTCGATGTACAATTCCACAACCGCACTTGGCGGCGGCGCGGGCGGTTCAACCTCGGACGAGGACGGCTATAGCGGTACAAACTGCGGCGCGGGCGGCGGCGGTGCTACAGTGGGCTTTGACGCTTCAAACAACACCCTTTTGGGTCAGGGCGGCGCGGGCGCAAACGGAGCGGCTGTCGTGACATATGATTTATCAAGCCATGCAGCGGCGGGCGGCGGCGGAGGCGGCGGCGCTTTTGCAAATGTTAAAGACATATCCGTTACCCCCGGAACTGTATATACAATTACCGTGGGCGGCGGCGGTTTTGGCGGCGCGGTTTCATCTGGCGGCACGGACGGCGGAAGCTCGGGAGTGAACTTTGGTGCAAGCATTTACAGCCTCTCGGGCGGTAAAGGCGGCGGCGCGGGAGTGTCTCAGAGTGATACAAATTCGCTCGTACAGGGTGCGGGCGGCGCAGGCGGAAGTGGTAACGCTGCAGCACAGGCAACAGCAGGGTATACCCCCGGTGAAAGCGGGAAAGACGGATATAAATACACAAAAGACGACATGAGCGCCAACGGTTCGGGCTACGGCGGCTCCTTTGGCGGAAGCGGCGGTAATTCGGGTATCGGCACAAAGGGCGGCTGCGGCGGATTATTTATGGACGGTTCACAATGTTCAAATGCAATTGTTAACGGTCTGAGCAATGCATTTGCCGCGCCATCGGTCAGCGCTTCCGATGTTGATTACGGTCAGGCAGGCGCGGGCGGCGGCGGTGGCGGCTGGAGCGAGGATTCCGTTACAAAGCCGACTCCGGGGCTTGGCGCACAGGGACAAAACGGGTATGTGCTTTTGTACTGGACAAAGTAGATACAGGTATTAAAAAATCTCAACTCGTATTTTCAGGCAATTTGGTGGTGTATTTGCACGCCGGATTGCCTTTTGATTTTACTTAAGGGGTTTAGCGGGTGTGCGTTTGATTGGTGATGACGGTTGTACGTTGTGTTTGCTTGTGTACTGTTGTTAAGATCCTGCGCTTTGCAAGGACAGGCTCACACAAAATTTTAGTTTAAAGTTTTGGTTCGCTTTGTCAAACAAGTTCAGGATGACAAACATTAAATTCAGGATGACAAAACGTTGGGTTCAGGTTAACTGTTACAAGTCTGTTCATGCATGCAAATAATATATTGAATTATTCCACGGTAACGGATTTTGCCAAATTACGCGGCTGGTCGACGTCTTTACCGAGGTATTCCGCGATATAATACGCCAAAAGCTGCAATACAACAATATTCAGCGCGGGCGAGAGAGTGTCCGAAATATTCGGAATAAGCAAAATATCGTCAAATAAGTCTTTGTGCTTTCTGTCGATGTAGTTAGAAACGCCTATAAGCTTTGCCTGACGGGCTTTTGCCTCCTCGCAGTTAGACATAACTTTATCATACACCGCCCCTTTGTTTAAAATTGCAAGCACGGGCATTGTTTCATCGAGCATTGCAATGGGACCGTGTTTTAATTCTCCTGCGCTGTAGCCGGTTGCGTTAATGTAGCTTATTTCTTTCAGTTTCAGCGCACCTTCAAGCGAGGTGGGGTAGTTTATTCCGCGGGCTATAAAAATAAAATCTTTAAAACCGGAATATTTTTTTGCGACAGCTTTAATTGATGTTGTGTCGTTTGTAATTGTTTCGATTTTATTTGGAAGTTCGAGCATTTCTTGCTTCAGAGAGATAATTTCCTTATCGTTTACGCTTTTTTCGTCAATTATCTGTGTCATATACAATGTAAGCAGATAAAGCGACAAGAGCTGTGCAGTATAGGATTTTGTCGCGGCAACGGATACCTCAATGCCCGCGTTTACCGGCAAAAGACTGTCAGCCAGACGCGCCATCGTGCTGTCGGGGCGGTTTGTAATAATTAAAACATGCGAGCCTTTTTCTCTTACCTGTTTTATGGCGGTTATTGTGTCCGCCGTTTCGCCCGACTGTGAAATGCCGATTACAAGAGTGTTTTTATCCGCTATTGTATCTCTGTAAATATATTCGCTCGAGGCTTCGATGTCTGTCGGGATTTTTGCAAATTTTTCAAGAATGTATTTGCCGACAAGCCCCGCGTGCAAAGATGTTCCGCAGGCGATTATCTGTATTCTGTTTATATTCTTTAAATCATTTGTGCTTAATTTGACATCTTCAAGTACAACGGGTGATTTCGGGTCTTTCAGCTTGCCGCTTAAAACGTTTCTTGCAACGTCGCTCTGCTCGTGGATTTCTTTGAGCATATAGTGTTTGTACCCCATTTTTGAAAGCGCTACCGGCTCAAAGGGAAGCATTTCGATTTTATTTTCAAGCAGGTTGCCGTCAGTGTCGAAAATTTTAACGGAATTTTTTTTGACTTCGGCTATTTGATTGTCGTTTAAATAAATTGCTTTTTTTGTGTATTCAATAATCGCGGGGATGTCGCTTGCTATGAAGTTTTCACCCTCTCCTACCCCTATTATCAAGGGGGCGTTTTTCCTTGCGACAACAATTCTGTCGGGAAGCGTTTTGTGCATTGCGCAAAACGCGTATGCGCCCTGAATTTTTTTAACCGCACTTGTCATCGCCGCAAGCAGGTCTTTTGTTTTTTGAAACTCATGTGCGATTAAATGCGCCGCAACTTCTGAGTCTGTTTGGGATTTAAACTCGCAGCCGTATTTTAATAGTTCGTTTTTTAACTCTTTGTAATTTTCAATAATTCCGTTGTGAACTACAACAAGGCTGCCGCAGTTGCAGGTGTGCGGGTGTGCGTTAAGCTCGGTCGGAAGCCCGTGCGTTGCCCAGCGGATGTGCCCTATGCCGACTGTAGACCTGTTGCAGATATTTTGCTGATTGGATAATACTTCGCGCAGATTGTTCAGTTTTCCGGGCGCTTTGAAGATTTCTATTTTATTTCTTGTCATAAGAGCGACGCCCGAGGAGTCATAGCCTCTGTATTCAAGGTAGGACAATCCTTTTAATAAAATCTCGCTTGCCTTTTTATCGCCAATATATCCTACTATTCCGCACATAATGTAATTCCCTTAATCCTTGTAATTAAGCTATTCTATTACACAAAAAAATATCAATCAAATTAAGATTTCATAAAGAGTTTTTCAAGCTCCTGAGGTTTAAAAATTCCGCATTCGGTTATTATACCCGCTATCAGCTCGTTTGGAGTCACATCAAAACTCGGGTTAATGACATTTACCCCCTCGGCGCAAATTCTTTTGCCGTTAATCATTGTAACTTCTTTTTCATCTCTTAATTCAATCGGTATTTCATCCCCCGTTTTAATTGACATGTCAATTGTTGACTTTGGTGCTGCGATGTAGAAGGGGATATTGTGGTATTTTGCGGCTATTGCAACCGTATATGTCCCGATTTTATTTGCACTGTCGCCATTTGCGGCAATTCTGTCCGCGCCGACCACAACAACATCAATCATGCCTTTTTTCATAAAGTATGAACACATGCCATCCGTAATAAGCGTTACGGGTATGCCGTCCTCAACGAGTTCAAAAGTGGTAATCCTTGCCCCTTGCTGCCTCGGGCGGGTTTCATCGGCAAAGACTTTTATGGTGTTGTCGTTTGCAAAAGCGCTTCTTACGACCCCAAGAGCCGTGCCGTAGCCCACTGTTGCAAGGGCTCCGGCGTTGCAGTGGGTAAGAATTGCCGCCCCTTTCGGTATAATTTGTGCACCATAGTCGCCGATTTTTTTATTAATTTCAATGTCTTCATTCTCAAGTTTTATTGCGTTTTCAATGAGTGCGCGGGTGATTTCTTCTTTTGTACCGCCGAGATTTACAATTTTAAGCTGCTCATTGAGCGCCCAGCTTAAATTTACGGCTGTGGGGCGGGAGGAGTTAAGGTATTCTATCCCTTTTTTCAACTCCGCCGTAAAATTTTGCTCGTTTTTTTTGAGAAGTTCAATCGCGCAAAGTGCCGCGCCGTGCGCTCCCGAGATACCTATAGCGGGTGCGCCTCGTACAATCATTGTTTTGATTGCATTATACATCTGCCCGCAGGTTTTTATGTCTATTTTTTTATATTCATAAGGGATTAAAGTCTGGTCTACCATTCTTGAAACGCCTTCAAGCTCGCCTGTTTTAATCCATTCAACGGTTTTAATCTTAGAGTGAAATTCGCTCATTTTTTTGTCCTTTATTCAATGTTTATGTCAATTTCTTCAATATCGTCGGGCTTTTTTTCAAACTGGGAGAGTAAAAATATCGCTCCCATTGCCGTTGTAGAGTTTATAAGCGCCACAAGCAGCGCTATTGTTACCACTATGACAATAAAAAGCCAAAAGGTATCAAAAGTTACCATATAGGGCAGCCCGTAGGAATAGTATGAGGGTTTTATGGCATGGATTATAAGTACGGCGGGCGTGAAGATTACAAAAAATGCAAGTGCCGCAAAAAAGCCTATAACAGCGCCGAGCGCCGCTCCTTGCTCGTTTTCGAGAAAGCCGATTTCATTTTTTGACTTCATAAAAAATATAACCGCAGGCGCGCTCAGCAGACCGAGCGCAAAAAATACAAGACCCGCAAAAAAGCTCACCGTTCCGACAAGCGCTAAAACAACACCTGCAATAATCGAATAAAATGCGGCTTTTTTTACTATTAATATATTCATACTCTCTCCCTGTTTTTTATCTCCAAGTTTCTGGCATGACAAATGCCGATTGCAATAGAGTCAACCGTGTCATCCAGTTTTATGTTCGGATTTAGTTCAATATACCTTCCAACCATAGATTTTACCTCATCTTTGCTTGCCCTTCCATGACCTGTCAGCACCTGTTTTACGACAATGGGAGTATACTCTGCCGCTTCAACTCCCGAGTCTTCAAGGGCTGCAAGTATCACGCCGCGCGCCTGTGCAACGGGGATTATGGTTTTTTGGTTTTTAAAAAAGAACAGCTGCTCTATAGCTGCACTTTGAGGATTAAAAGTTGCACAAATTTGCTTTATATCACGATAAATTTCCGCCAACCTTTTTTGGTGTGAAAGGCTCTTGTCTGTTTGTATCGAGCCGCATGAAATGAGCTCATAATCGTCATTTTGCGCCTCTATTATGCTGTATCCCGTAATTCCTATACCGGGGTCTATTCCTAAAATCCTCATAGACTAATTATATTATGAAATAAAAAGAGTGGCAGGCATTTAATAAAAATAAATAAAATAAAATGCGATTTGAATATCAAATCGCATAAGTCAAGAAAGGAATGGTTAGACTATTAACGATTATTATTATTACACAAAAAATATTACTATGCAAATTTCTTAATATTTTGTAATGTTTGTTAAAGATTTTTGTATATTAAACATTTTGTTGCATATTTTTAAAATAAACGCTAAAATGGTACCAATGGATATAAAATTTGATAAATATTCTCTCATAATAAACGGCAAAAGAATTGTTCTTAAATCGGGTACAATTCACTATTTCAGACTCTTTGGCAGAGATGAATGGTACGACAGGCTTGCAAAAATGAAATCGGGCGGATACAATTGTGTCGATTTGTATCTTTGTTGGTCTTACCACAACCCTAAAAAAGATTTCTGGGACTTTGAAGCCTATAAAGATATCCGCACGCTTTTTCAGGTTGCACAAGAGCTTGGTTTGTATATGATTGTGCGCCCCGGACCTTACATTAACGGTGAAATCTCGGCGGGCGGGCTTCCTTACTGGCTGATGAAAGAAAAAGATGTTGTTTTAAGAAACAGAATTGACGGCGATTTTATTTATTCAAAACCTTATATGCAGCACCTTCGCGACTGGTACGGCAAGGTTTTGCCCGTTGTTAAAGACTTTGATAATTTAATTTTAATTCAGATAGAAAACGAGTATTCCACAAACGGCGGCGAGAATGAATACATAAAAGAACTTTATGAAATCGTGCGCTCTTATGATATTAAAGTTCCGATATTTCACAATGATGCCTATATTGCGGGATTATACGCCGACGATGTGGATATTTACGCGTGTGATATTTACCCCTACATTAACCCGAAAACAAACTGGCGCGAGGAAACATTTGCATTTGATACTCTGGATAATCTTGAGGATATGGCGCGCTCTTTTAAAGAAAATTCCCCCCTGTTTATTATGGAGCTGCAGTCGGGCTGGTATGACAAGTGGCTCGGTTTTGGCTATGAATACATAAGGGAAGATATGGGGCGCGAGCATGTAAATATTATGACAAAAACGGCGCTCTCGCAGGGTGTTACGATTTTTAACCACTACATGTGCGCGGGCGGCACAAATATTTTGGATATGTCATCGGATGAAGTGTATACAAGTTATGATTTTGCTTCTCCCATAAGCGAGCTTGGCATAATCAAAGACAATTTTAAAAAAGTAAAAGAAATAAATTATTTTCTTGATGCTTTTGATTTAACGATGAGCGAGCCAAAAGAGGCGGATTTTGAAATCCCGCAAAACTGCTATGCAAAAGTGCGCCATGATATCATCAACAACTGTGACTGGCTCTTTTTGAGGAATTTTAACAGCTGTGAAACGATGATTGCGGATGTAAATATCCCTTCATTTGATATGAAAATTCTGCCGCGCAATTTAAAATTAAAGGCATGTGAGATATTAAAGTCGGGCGTTGAGATTTTTGCACGCCTGTACGGTGATGAGCGCGAAACAATTTTTCTTATGTCCGATGAGAAAAATTCAATTACACTTAAAGACTCTAACGGCGAAATAATCAAAATAAGCGCAGACAGAGCCGACTTTGATGAATTTTTATTTAAAGACGGCAGCAGAGAAACAAAACTTGTTTTTATTTCGCAAAAATGTTCGGATGAGTGCTGGAAGCACAATAATACTCTTATTTTCGGGGCGAAATTTATCTACCCCGACGGCAAAATTGCGCTTGAAGATAAAACGCAGATTATTACATACAGCCTTGAAAACGGCTATGCCAAAGAAACGCACACGCCCGATGTACAAAGCAAAAGAATAAAACTTACTGAT
This sequence comes from uncultured bacterium, assembly GCA_949300515.1. GTDB lineage: Bacteria > Cyanobacteriota > Vampirovibrionia > Gastranaerophilales > Gastranaerophilaceae > Galligastranaerophilus. The sequence continues at coordinate 42,729 of CASGEP010000002.1, read as the reverse complement.
TTTGACGTTTATTTCTGTGCGCCCGAAATTGAGCGCGGGTATGACTATTCCTGCTGGAAGAAAATAAAACACAATGAAGACTTCACCCTGCAAGATACTTTTTCCTCAGATGTCTATTCGGAATTTGTCTGGTACAAGGGTAAAATTTCAAACGTTCCGCGCGAGATTTCAATTACCGCAAGGCATATTTTTGCAATTTATATAAACGGTTATGAAATTTTAAATCGAAACAGCTATAAGCATGACAACCTTGCAAGCGTGGATGAACATATAAGTGTTGATATTGACCCTAAGGTTTATGACGGATGCGAAAATGAAATCACGGTTCTTGTGCAGAATTTAGGCTTTGACAGAGGTTTTACAAATAATATAGGCTCACCCAGGGGTTTAATTTATTTTAAAACCGATAATAACGAATATATCGACTGGCACATAAGGGGAAGAATAACCCTTGACGAGCGCGAGGCGAGCGACAATCAGGCGCCTTATCTTGCATGCCTTAAAAAAGATTTTGTAATCCCGAAAGAATATTTTGACAAAAACATTTTTGCACCTTTTGTTTTGGATATGGAAAAAACACCCTTCAGGCGCGCGACAATATTTTTAAACGGGGTTAAAATCGGAAGATTTATAAGACATAATGCCAACCAGTCAAAGTTTTATTTGCCGAAGGAATTTTTGAGGGAAAATAACGAAATAAAAATTGTTATATGGGAAAAAAGCCACAGAATAAAAGGGGTTTGGGACTTTAAAAACTATTTGAAAAATGTTATAATAAATGTAGAAACCCATAAAGTCTATAAACTTTTTTAATCACGGAGCAATCTTTCGCATACTAAATATAAAGGAGTTAAATATGGCTGTAGTTCCCGACTTTTTAATCAAAAGGGTTTACAAAAAAGGCTCGCTCAGAGAACAGGACGGCGCCGTTGAATTTGATTTGAAAAACGTCTTAGGCCCCGGTGTTATATGCGGGCTTGAGTACGTGCAAATTAACGATTACAAATTCACAAAAGAAGTAATCAGCTTTATTACGCAAGGGGTAGAACTTTTTGCTAATTCGGTAAGCGAAATTAACCCTATCCGTTTTCGTCTGGGGCAAGAAGGCACCATGCGCCTTTTAGAGGAGGTTAAATGTCTTAAAAACGGGGTAAATAAAATTATAATAGAGTTTTTAAACCCTGAAGCAGGCAGAATGAAAATAACACTTGAAGACAATCTTAATCTTGCTTGATATATAGAAGATATACAAAACTGGACAAAAAAAATATTTGGGTGTAAAATACTAAAGCTTTACAAGGAAGAAGGTATTTTACATGTTAAAAACTTTATTTGAATTTTTACGACGTAGAATGTTCAGGCTTAGCGAGGCTCGCGTATACGTTCGTATTGATTAAATAAAATTAAATATGAATTATACTCAAGGGCCGCAAATAAAATGCGGCTCTTTTGTTTAAAAATGTTTACAATATCAAAAAAATAAGCAAAAAATAATATTCATTGTATTTAAAAATTAAAGTAAGGGGTAAAAATGAAAAATATTCGACATACTCTGCAAATAAATAAAAGGGTTCAAAAGCTTATGAACCTCATTTGGGGACTGTAATTTTAAGGGAATAGAGATGTCAAATTTAAGCATAACAACAAGATTTATACAACAATTAAGCAAAAACGGCGATTCTGTCGTACCTATAGCCGTAAAGGATACTCTGAGTAACTGCGCTATTACTTATATTTACGACAAAAAAGCCTCCAAGGAAGACGGAAAAGAAAGAGCTATTGAGGAATTTGGTACTGAAGCCCTTTGGATTGGCGGTATACCACTGCTTAAAAAACTTTATAACTCTACGGTATACAAGTTTTTTAAGGCAGATCCCAAGTTTGACATCAGAAACTTGAAAAAAGATGCGGGCGGAAAATTTGAACGACTTGAAACACTTGTAAATATTACAAAAGATGCAAATCAAAAGCAGACACTTGAAAATATTTTAAAAAACGAAAACATACAAAAGCTTTATAAAAAACTGCATGTCTCAAGGTTTCTTGTTACAACGGGTATTCCGCTTGCAGCGCTTGCAGGTTTAATTGTCTACAAGCAAAAAACTACGGAAAAAGATTTGCAACAAAAGTTGAAGCAAAGAATGGAGCTTAAACATACTATTGAAAATGAAATGTCTAAAAGCACAACTTTTTCTCAATTTGGCAATAAAAACTCAAATGATATTTCTTTTAAAGGCTCAATAGGAGAATTTTTATCGAGTTATATGTATAACCCCGTAAAAAACATGCAAATTCTTGACGGCGGTATAACCTCAACCAGACTTGGTTTTTCAAGAAAAGGCGAGAGATTTGAAGTCGGTTTTAAAGAATTTTTCCAAATAATACTCATTTACTTCTTGGCAGAACCTATCCAAAAAGGGCTTGAACACCTTGCAAACAAAATATTTAAGACACCTGTTGAAAACCAATACAGCCTTTTAAGTTCGGAAAATTTAAAAGAACTCTTAAATACACAAGGGCTTAAGGCTTCAATAGATGAGCTTTTGGCAACAAAAGAGCCAAGCGAAGTTTTAAATTATGTATTTAAAAATGAAGACAGTGCGCTTGTTAAGATGTTAAAAATTTCAGGTGAATTGCCCACTCTAAAAGGAAAGGATGTTATTGATTCGCTCGGCTATATTGATACTGAGGAAATAAAAGGTGCAGCCAAGAACATAGATAAATTATTATCAGGCATGTTAAATGCAAGTAATGCCGATAAATTCTTGTCTAAAACAAAAAATGTTAAAGCTGCGGCTGTAATTGCAAATATTCTAATTGGAGCTGCCGCAATAGGTATATTCCAACCATTGGCAAATATTTTGATAAGAAAAAAGAAAAACAACGGCGATAGTTCAAATCCTGCAATTAAAAATCTGGAAAGCGAAATGGAACAAAAATTTGCGCTAAAATAGCAATTTTATCTGCAAAATTGTTTTATATATATTATAAGTTTTAGGAAGGAAATTTGTGATATATCAAAATTATTTGCTTAACAATACTCATTACTTGCCGGAAATAAATTATACAGGCAACACTATTGGCGGGCAAAATGCCAATTTGTACGTTAGTAACCCCGCCCCGCAGTTTGGGGCGCAATATAGTTCAGATTTATATACGCCTGATTATGGCGAGCAAAATGACCCCTATGCGGCGGATGACGGGAAAATTTCTACTGCCGATAAAGTAAAAAGCTTTTTAAAAGGGGTTGTAAGTCCTGTTACGTCAATGTTTTCTTCACCTAAAAACTTTGCAATAGGTGCTTTGAGCATGGCTGCAGGTGCTGCCCTGATTGTTGCCACAGGCGGCGCGGCTGCTCCGCTTTTTGTTGCTGCAGGTTTAGTTGGCGGCACAATTCAGTTTGCAAAAAGTGCCTATGGTGCTGCAGTTGCAACAACAGATGATGAAGCGCGTGCTGCTTGGCAGGGTATGGGCACAGGTGCAGGTGCGGTTGCAGGTTCTGTTGCAGGTTCAAAAACCGCCCTTAATGCTGCGGGTGTAAACACTGCAAAAACTGGCATATTTACCTCTGTTGTTGAATGTTTCAAGGCAATTCCTTCTTGTCTTTCAAAGTCGTTTAATTCTTTCAGCTCCGGTGCAGCGCTTGTAAATTTAAAATCTGCTTTGGGTATTAAGTCACAAGCGACAGCTAACAATTCAAAAACAAATTCAGCCCCTGATACCCCTGATGTAAATATTCAAAACAAAGGTGCAACATCTCTTGGTTCGGATGATATCAGCCCTAGTGCTGCAAATACCGCAAATGCTGACGGTGTAGAATTGAACCCGTCTAATAATGCCCAAACATCCGATATTGCGCCGCTAAGTCGGACAAATGGTGCAAATCCCGTTTCAAACGTTGAACCTGCTAGTAAGCAATGCTACGTTAATGTTAACGGACAAAATATTCAAACTCATGTTCAACAAAACGCCAACGGTATATACACTTTGGTTGACGATAGCGGTAATACTTACGCTGTAATGACAACACATTCTAAGGGCGGCGGCTCGATGGTGTTTGATGAAATTGACGGTTATACAGATTCTTCCGATGGTTTTAACATAATAAAAAGTACACTTGATATTGAAAGTTTAAATTCAACCACACCAAAAGGCTCTACGGGTGCAGGTACTCAAATGATAAGAGAAGCTGTAAGAATGAGTAATGAAATGGGTTATGACGGCAGAGTAACTCTGCAAGCCGAGATTATAAATAAAAGCGTGGGCACACCTGTTCCTTTTTACTATAAATTAGGATTTAAAGCAACATCGGCAGAAACCCAGGTGCTTATTGAGCAAGCCATGGCGATATATGAACAAACCGGTGTATATAACGGGCCTACGGGTGCTTCGATGTATTTACCGATGGATGTGGTAAAAAATATTTTAGGTCAAGCCTAAACCTCAATAAAAAGCTTTCTGCCTACTATGTTTGGTTTACCGTTGTAGTAGCCTGCAAAATACCCTCCGCTAACGGGGGTATTTTTGCCGTAAGATTTTGATGAAGCGAAACTTGAGCCTAAAAAAGGATTTTGATCCTGCGCGAAAGGATTATAGCTTCCGTTTGTGCTTATTGCAGTTGTGTTCTGCGTATTTTGTAATGACTTTGATATTACCGAAACAAGATTTGCCAGCATTTCATTCCTTTCGTTAAATTCATATAAAATTTTATAATGATTTTTCTAAATTAGTCCACATATTTATTTTAGCGAAATATTTTTGAAAAAATAAAACATATATACAAAAAATCATCCGTTTGCAGGGTAATTTGTGTAAAAAATATATTCTTATAAAAAATACTGTTAAAAATTGAGAATTCATGCTAATATCTTGTTATAGTTAAAAATAATATATATATTCATATAAGAGGTACAGAACAATTAATTATCTTGTTTATATAACACTTGCGGCTTTAACGCTGGCACTTATAGTTTTTGTTATTGCATATGTCAGACAAAAAACAAAACTTGAAGTATTCAGCGAAAATGAAAAAAAGCTGCAAAAAGAGTTTGAAGAAAAAGAAAGTTTTCTGAAAAAAGAAGCAATGATTGCCGCAAAAGAGCAGCTTCATTTTGAGCGTCAGAAATTCGACGACGAAGTGCGCGAAAGACGCTCCGAAATTAACCGCCTTGAAAATTCTTTAATGAAAAAAGAAGAACAGCTTGAAGTGCGTGTACAAAAAAATGTCGATAAAGAACATGAATTAAATAAAAAATACGATGAACTGCTTGATAAAGAAGATTATCTGGCAGAAATTGTCGCAAAGCAGCTCAATGAACTTGAAAGAGTTGCGCAAATGTCGCGCGACGAGGCTAAAAATATGCTCTTAGAGCAGCTTAAAGCCGAACTTGCACAGGAGCAGATACAACTCATCCGCGAAAACGAACAAAAAATTAAAGAAACCGCGGAAGAAAAATCCAGAGAAATTCTCTCTCAGGTTATGCAAAGGTGTGCGATTGAACAGGTAATAGAATCAACAGTTTCGGTTGTTTCTCTGCCATCCGATGAAATGAAAGGCAGAATAATCGGTCGCGAAGGCAGAAATATAAGAACCCTTGAAACACTTACGGGTGTTGACCTTATAATAGACGACACACCCGAGGCTGTTGTACTTTCTTCTTTTGACCCGATAAGGCGTGAAATTGCCCGTATGACTATAGAAAAACTCATAGCGGACGGCAGAATTCACCCTGTACGCATTGAAGAAGTGTATGAAAAATCAACAAAAGAAATCGAAAACAAAATGAAACAGGAAGGCGAGCGCGCGGCGCACGACCTTGGAATTATGAACCTTAACAAAGAGCTTACCAAGACTCTTGGACGCTTATATTATAGAACAAGCTACGGTCAAAACGTGCTTAAACACTCTATTGAAGTGGCGCAGATTGCAGGCATGCTAGCATCGGAACTGGGTGCGGATGTTAATCAGGCAAAGCGCGCGGGCTTGTTGCATGATATCGGAAAAGCAGTCGATCAGGAGCAGGAAGGCACACACATTTCACTCGGTGTCGAACTTGCAAGAAGATACGGCGAAAAAGAAGAAATTGTTCATGCAATTGAAGCCCATCACGACGACGTTCCGGCTCATACCCTTGTTGCCGCACTTGTAAAAATTGCGGACACGGTGAGCGCAGGACGCCCCGGAGCACGCCGCGACACGCTTGAAATCTATATTAAACGCCTCAAAAAGCTTGAAGAAATTGCTAACAGCTATGAAGGCATCAGGCAGTCCTTTGCAGTCCAGGCAGGCCGCGAAGTTAGGGTTGTAGTTCAGCCCAATGTATTTGACGACGCGGCAAGTGCTAAATTAGCTCGTGACATAGCAAAACGCATTGAGGATGAACTTGAATATCCCGGACAAATCCGTGTTACGGTCGTCAGGGAAGCACGAGTTACCGAAATTGCGAAGTAGGACATGTCTAAAGATTTTAAAATACTTTTTTTGGGCGATATAGTCGGGCGCCCGGGTCGCGATGCACTCAGGGATTATTTAAGCGAAGTGCGTGAAAATTATGACTTTATCATCGCAAACGCTGAGAACGCTTCCCATGGCTTCGGTTTGACAAAGAAAAACCACGATGAGTTGATTGAGTGTGGAGTAAACTGTCTTACATCCGGAAATCATATCTGGGATAAAAAAGACGTATTTTCCTATATTGACGAGTCAGAAGTGCTTATTCGCCCGCTGAATTATCCTGATGCACCCGGCTGCGGATACAGGGTATTTGATAACGTGGTAGTAATAAATCTTCTCGGCAGAACGTTTATGCCGCCTATTGACTGTCCCTTCAGAGCACTTGATGAGATAGTTTCAAAGCTCTCAAATGAGTTTGATTTTAATAAAATGATAAGCTTTGTAGATTTCCACGCGGAGGCAACGGCAGAGAAAATTTGTTTTGCAAAATACGCCCAGAGCCTTGGTATTAAAGCTGTTGTCGGCACCCATACACACGTGCAGAGCGCCGATGAAAAAATTATAAATGGAAGCTGTGCTTACCTCACCGATGCAGGTTTTTGCGGCGCTTACAACAGTGTAATAGGCATGGACTATGAAAACTCCATAAAGCGCCTTGTGTCCTCAATCCCTTCGCGGTTTGACGTTGCTTCGTGTGATTTTTCACAAATTAACGCCTGTGAAATAGTTTTTAGTTTAAAAACGGGCATTGCAAAAAAGATTAAAAGAATTAATTTTATTAGTGAGGTAAAGAAATGATAGGAAGGTAAAAGTGAAGATTGACTTGCACATTCATACCACCTACTCGGATGGCGCCTATTCGCCCGAGCAGGTGGTCGACACAGCAATTGAATGTAATCTTGACGTGATTGCTCTGACCGATCATGACAATATTCTGTCACACAAAATTGCTGCAGATTATGTTAAAAAGCAGGGATATAAGCTTGAAATTATCCCCGGAGTCGAAATTAATACAATATATAAAGGATATGAGGTTCATATACTCGGCTACTACATGGACACAAAAAATCCTGATTTTATCCAGCTCCTAAAAAACCAGCAGCAGGCACGTATTAACCAGACAACGCAAATTGTCGAACTGTTAAATAAAAAAGCGGGCATAAGGGTAAAATTTGAAGACATAAAATCTCTTGTAGCACCCGGAGGCAGTATCGGACGTCCCCACATTGCACGCGCAATCACGGCTGCGGGCGGTGTTGCAAATGTCATGGAAGCGTATTCAAAGTATATAAACGACTCATCCCCCGTTTATGTTACAAGAAAAACGGTAAGCCCCCATGATGCGGTTGAAATTATTAACGAAGCAAAAGGAATTCCCGTTTTTGCACACCCGATAGATGTCGATATATCGGAAAAGCTGACAAAAGAGCTTGTAAGCTACGGTTTAAGAGGAATAGAAGCATATCACAGGAAACACTCCCCCGCTGTCGTTGAGTATTTCTCTTCTCTGGCGGAAAAATACGGTCTTATAATTACCGGCGGTTCGGATTTTCATGCGCCCTCTATGACCCACGGAACAATACTTATGGGTAAAAATTTCGTCCCCTCCTGGGTTTATGACGAGCTAATAAAAGAGAAAAAAAGAATAGATATGTTATAAAGGCTCCTTTGAGCCTTTTTAATTGTAAAGAGTTTTGATAATTTTGCCACATATTGTAATATGTTTATGTGATAATAATTCTTGGGGATATTATGAATACGAATGAAATAGTGGAATCAGTTACAAAGTTTTTAGAACTTTCTTTGAGCGAAAAGGCGCTTTTATTCTTTTATGATATAAAAAAATCTTTTGGCGATGATGAATTGTTTTGCGACTTTTTATTTCATTATCTGACAATACAAAAAGGCGGTATTACCCCGCGATACGGGCATATTTACGCTGATTTTTGCAAATATTTTTCCAAATTTTCCGATATTCAGGGCGAAGATAAAATCCTTGAGCAAATTGCCCGCTATGCAAAGTATTACCTTACTTTGCGCCTTGAATACATTGACGATATCGACATAGCAAAAAGCATATCCATTATAAACTCTTATGAAGTCTGGGAGGTCTACCCTTTTATGCTCGAGTTGATGGACGACTTTGAATGCGAAAGAATAGATAAATCCTCTCTGCTTGAAATGCTTCATATGGTGGAAAATCTTGCATACAGAAAACTTCAGGGCGACGAAAGCGTTGACTTGAGTGCGCTTGGTGTTGATATCAACAAAATGCTATACGGTACAAATAAAATGTGGAATGCCGGATGATGGCTGCTTTTATCGACAAGGTAAAAATTAAAATAATCTCGGGACACGGCGGTAACGGTTGTGTCGCCTGGCGCAGAGAAAAATTTGTGGATAAAGGCGGACCTGCAGGCGGGGATGGCGGCAGCGGCGGAAGCGTATATTTTGTCGCGGACGAGAATATGTCAACACTTCTGGATTTTTCTTATAAGTCTGTTTTTAGGGCACAGGACGGTGAAAACGGCAAAAATAAAAACTGCCACGGGCAGTGCGGCGAGGATTTATATTTAAAAGTGCCCGTCGGCGTTCTGGTAAGAGATTTAAAGAGTAATAAAGTAATTGCCGATTTAAACGAGCACAATAAAACGGTTCTGGTAGCAAAAGGCGGCAGAGGCGGCAGGGGAAATGCCAGATTTGCCACCGCACAAAAGAGAAGCCCCCAGTTTTGTGAGCCGGGTGAAGCTTCCGTGGAGCGCGAACTCGAGCTTGAATTGAAACTTATAGCCGATGTCGGACTGCTCGGCATGCCAAATGCGGGCAAATCAAGCTTTATAAGTATAGTAAGCTCCGCGCGTCCAAAAATTGCCGATTATCCTTTTACGACCCTTGTTCCGAATTTGGGTGTGGTTAAAAAGCCTGACGGCGACGGCTTTGTCGTGGCTGATATCCCGGGGCTGATTGAAGGAGCATCTCAGGGTGTCGGTCTGGGATATGAATTTTTGCGCCACATCCAGAGGTGCAGATTTTTTATCCACATTGTTGATATGAGCCTTGAAAATCCCTATGAAAATTACTTAAAGATTAACCATGAACTTGAAAAATACGACAGTGAGCTTGTTAAGCGCCACCAAGTCCTTGTTTTGAATAAAAGCGATATAGTTGAAGCACACAGAACAGAGGAGATAAAGGCGCAATTTTCTAAATCGGGCGATGATATTTTTGTCGTATCATGTGCTACAAAAGAGGGAATTGATAAACTTTTAAGCCATATTTACACCCTTGCGGATAAGCTCCCGCAGCATGAAATAAAAATAGATGTCGAGCATGACGAAGATTTTGATAATAATGATGACAGTGCTTTTGAAATTACAAAACTTAACAAAAATACATATAATATTACGGGCGGAAAATTAAAAAGGTTAATAAATGTAACAGATATTATGAACGTTCAGCAGATTAGACGACTGTCAAATATTATGGATTCTATGGGAGTTTGGGCGCGTTTAAAATCTTTGGGCGCGCAGAATAATGACACAATTATAGTAGAAGGAGTTGAGATGATATATACGGATATGTATTATCAATAAATAGTTTTTTTGGATGATTTTTTTAAAAAATTGACGACAAGAGAATATAAATATATGATAATAGATATTAAGCATGAAAAAATGCTGGTTAAGATAAATTACATGGGTAGTATTGAGAAAAGCAAATGTTTTTTGAGGACGAAAAGGAAAATTTAGAAAATCTGGACAATCTTGATGATTTAGATCTTGATTTAAGTGAAGATGGCGACGACGAGTCCATCAGCTGGGATGAGCTGTTGAAAGACACCCCGACAGATATATCTGATGATGACATTATCTCCATCGCTGCGCCGGCTGCAGAGGCTAAAAGCAGTGCAAAATCTGCAAATGCAAAGCCAAAGAAGCCGGCCGGCACAAAAAAGACGGAAAGCAGCCCTGCTAAAAAAGCGGCAAAAGAGGACGACATTCTTGCCGCAGATACGGCAGGTGCGGCAAAAAGCACACCCAAGCAAGACGCTTTTGATGTCTTTGGCGGAGATAAACAAAGCAAGGGTGCAATTGATGCCGATGATCTCTCGGATGAGAGCGAAAGTGTCTTGGATGAGCTTGACGGCATGGATGAAATGGATGATGTCGACGATGATGAATTGAAAAATATAGGTATAAAAGCTGATAAGCGCAATAATATCCCCATGCTTGCGGGTATTCTCTTTGCAATTGTTCTTGTTGTAGGTTCAATTGTTTATATATTCCTTGCGCCAAAAGCTAATGCGCCTGTTGCAAACGTCAATCAGGTTCAGCAGAATGTTGCCCAAAACAATGCCGCTGCACAAAAAGAAGAAGCAGCACAGCCAAGAGATGCCGTTAAAGTGGCAGGCGAAAACGATGAGGCTATACCTGTTGTCGACGATAAAGAAGCTAAAAATTTAAAAGCTGATAAAAAAGTTGTTGTACCGGTTGAAAGCGCAGGAAGGGTTAATCCTTTTGTACCCACATTTGATGATTTTAACGGCAACTACTATGCAGGCTTGCCCGCGCAGGTGTTAATGCCGCCGGATCAGTACGGCAATGACCTTGATGCTCAAGACTTACTTGAAGTTTCTGTTTCGGGTATTTTGTTTGACAGTGTGAAACCTTCTGCAATTGTTACGATTAATTCTATGGATTACTTCGTACAAACTGGTGACACGGTTGACGATTATATGATTTTAGATATTAATCGACAAAATGTAGTAATTAAAAAAGGTACGAATATATATAAAGCAGGTGTAGGCGAACGCTTCAGTCAGAATATGTCTGTTGCAGGTGCTGCAGTGTACAATGCTAACGGTACAAGACACTACTCAAGCCAGCCTGACGGATATGCATCTGCCTCAGATGTCGAAGTTCGTGCTATAGGTCAAAATTAAGTAATAAATTAATCTAGGAGTTTAAAGTATAATGTTTACGCAAAAAACAAAAAGTATTATTCAGAAATTTACGGTTCTGTTAATGTTGTTCTCTTTTGTCCAGTCATCGTGGGCAGGGTTGAACCTGAAAATTGGTGATGTCGGCACAAGCGAAAATAACAAAATTGCGTACTCCGGACACACGCCGGCAAATTACTATGATACAGCAGACACCGATTCAAATATTTTGAATATAAATAACTATCATGAAGATAAATCGCGCCTTGGTGCGGTTAATCTGAATGAGAGCGTAAAAATTACAAATTCAAATTCTAAAGTTAATATTTCTCTGAGAGATTCTGATGTTAAACAGGTATTAAGAATGTTTGCACAGAAAGCTGGAATGAATGTCATTTTTCACAACTCTGTAGACGGTAAAGTTACTTTAGATTTGGTAAATGTTACTTTAAACGATGCATTTTTAATGGTTTTGCGCTCGGCTGAGCTTACTTATGTAATCGACGGCAAAAACATTATCGTAGCTGCAAATACAGAAGGAACAAAACTCAGCTTTACAAAGCAAAACCTTAATATAATTCCTATTAAATATGAAAGAGCACAAAATATTGCAGACTTCCTGAATAATAATATATTCGGCTCAAGTATCACAGGTTTGTCTAACGAAAAAGTAGTTACTTCAAACCCTGCTACAAACGAACTTCTGGTTTTCGGCTCTCAAAATGACTATGAAGTTGCAAAGAAAATTGCACAAAAACTCGACAGAAAACCTATGATTAACACATTTAAAGTTAACCATACAACTCCTAAAGAAATGGCTATGTTAATCTGCAGTACATTTGTCGAAATTAATAAAGAAGTATCAACCGAGGAAGAAGACGACCTTGCCGAGGAGGATGATGAAGATGGAAACATCGACGACGATGAAGAAATCAAAAAAGTCAAACTAGGAAGCGGTATTGTTGCCTGCCGTGCAACCGAATCTGTTGCACGAGGCGATTCTGAAGTCAATAATAACTTGGGTAACAGCGAAGATGGCGTAATGCAAATGCTTGCTTCCGCACCTCTTGCGGTCGTGTACTTCACTGAACTCGGAACAATTAATATTAACGGCGGTTCATACGAACAAGTCCAAATGATAAAAGAATTTATCGAGCAAAATGATAAAAAACAGCCTATGGCATATGTTGAAATGTCTGTAATCGAGCTTAACGAGTCCGGTTCTAAGGAGTTTGCAAACGAATGGAGCTTATGGACACCGTTTATCAGCTTGAGCTTTGATACTTCACAAGGTCTTGCGACAGATGCTAACCACCCGACATTCTTTATGGGCAGAAGCTATGAAATGACCCAAACAGGTACAGAAGGTGAAACTACAAGATATACCGTAGACAAATACAGAGGTGACTCGACTCTTGTTTACAGATTAAGATATCTGGTTCAAAACGGTAAGGGCAGAGTTTTAACTAATCCCAAAATAATGGTTACAAACGGTCAAAAATCAGTAATCGATATGACATCAGACTACGTAAAAACGGTTAAATCAGAAATGCTGACAACAATTGACAACGCCGGTATTTCAAGAACTTACGAAGTTGGCGACGATGAAGGTCTAAAAATCGAATTAGTGCCCTTTATCAGCCCTGATGGTTATGTATCGCTTAATGTAAAACCTGAGTTTGCTACAATTAAAGAAAGAATCTACGCTCCCGGTCAAAGCGGTGTGGATGAACTGCAGGCTACATTACTTCAAAGACGTGACTTATCATTAAACAACATAAGAATTAAAGACGGCGAAACGTTAGTACTCGCAGGTTTAATCAGAGAAAATGAAACACAACAAATAACAAAAATTCCTGTCCTCGGTGACTTGCCACTGGTAGGTGTGTTCTTCAGAACATCTTCTAACCAAAAATCTAAAGAAGAACTTGTTATTATGATTACTCCTCACATTGTTTACTCATCTGAGGACATAGCAAATATCCAACCTGTAGATTTATAATAAGTTAAAATAATGACCAATGATTTATTAGATAAATTAATTAAAAAGATAAACTTCGAGCATGCAAATAATTTTGAACTTGCAGTTGCCAAAGAGTATTCTTTTGTACCAATTAACGTTCAGGGCGATTCCTTCTTTGTAGCGGTGTCGCCCGATGCGGACAAAGAGAGAATAATTGAATACGTAAAGCCAATTGTAGACAAAAAAATCGAGTTTATCTTTTTGTCAAAGCATAACTTTGATACACTCTTTGAAGCATTCCTAAAAAAATTCTCCGTCCAGTTCGGTTCGGTTCTCTCGGATGTCACCGCCGACAACCCCTTTGGCGATGTTGAATTTGATAATAGTGCTTCAACTCAAGCTCAACAACGGCAAGAAGTAAGCAATGATACTGATGGTGATGACAGTGATCAGGCTCTTGCGATTGACTTTGATGAGGAAGATGTTGATCTTGACGATGATGAGCCGATTGATTTATCTGAAGATAATACGGATACAAATGTTTCTGCCCAAGTTAAAGACAGCCAAAATGATGGGCAAAAGGATGAGTCTTTAAAAGACAACTCCGAAGCAACAAAGCCCAATTCTGAAGATAATGAAAAGGTACGCGGCGACATTAACTCTGTGTCTTCTCCAACAACTAAAAAAATCGGCGAAATACTTATAGAAGAAGGACTTATTACCGAAAAGCAGCTTACAATGGCACTTGCCGAAGCAAAGGTTCTTGGCATTCCTTTAGGTTCAGTCCTTGTTAAAATGGGTTTTATTACAATTAAAGAATTGAAAGAGGCTCTTGGCGCCCAGATGGGTGTAAAGCTTGCGACTGCAGAGCAATTAAAAGCCCTTCCGACCGCTATATCTATTCTTCCCGAAGACTTTGTAAGAGAAAATAAAGTCATACCGCTCAGTATGACAGATAAATCTCTTGTTGTGGGCATGGTTGACCCTGGTAACTCAAAGACTATTAATGAAATTGTTTATCAAACGGGGCTAAAGCCTACTGTTATTATGGTTACTCACTATGAGTACGAGGCTTTCCTTCAAACTTATTATGAAAATGAGCGTGCGGCTGCAAATAAAATGCTGCGCGAAATCGAAAATGAGAGGGTCGAAACTACAAACGAGGATTCTCTCTGGGATCAGGTTGAAAACGAAATTCAGGATACATCAGGTACGGTTGCAAAATTTGCAAATAAAATTGTCACCCTTGCAATTGACCAGCACGCATCCGACATCCATATTGAGCCGCGTTTAACGGGTTATGTGGTGCGTTTTCGTGTTGATGGTACATTGAGGGAAGTCTTAAAAATCCCCGCAAAAGTCGACTCTGCAGTCGTTTCACGTTTTAAGGTACTCGCCCGTATGAACATTGCCGAACACAGGCGTGCACAAGACGGTAACTTTTCAATTAAATATAAAAGAAATCAGCACGACTTTCGTGTAAACACACTTCCTGTCGGCAACAAAGAAAAAATGGTAATAAGGATTTTGGCTCCGGCTATTACCGACACAAACAATGACAAAGAAATAAAAATCGACGGTATTTCACCGGAGGATAAGAAAAAAATCGAATATCTGATATCTTTGCCTAACGGTATTGTATTGACCTCGGGTCCTACAGGTTCAGGTAAAACAACCACCCTCTACTCTCTTATCAGGACTCTAAACTCGGAAGACGTCAACATTACAACAATTGAGGATCCTATAGAAATTAAAATGGACGGTGTTAACCAGTCTGCAGTTAACCCGAAGGCAGGTATTACTTTTGCAAATTGCTTGCGTGCGATTTTGAGGCAAGACCCTGATATTATCCTTGTCGGTGAGATTCGTGACTTTGAAACTCTTGAGGTTGCAATTTCCGCTTCTCTTACGGGTCACCTTGTTTTAAGCACAATCCACACAAACTCTGCCGCAGCTACAATCACGAGGCTTATTGAAATGGGTGCAAAAGACTACCTGATTTCATCTACCGTTACGGGTGTTCTTGCCCAAAGGCTTGTTAAGAAGCTTTGCCCCGAGTGCAAAGAACCCTACCAGCCGACAATTGAGGATGCAAAAAAAATCTTGACCGATCCTCAGGATATAAAAAGACTTACGGAAGCTACAATTTATAAAGCACACGGATGTCCCTACTGCAATAACACGGGGTACTCGGGGCGTACGGGTGTTTTTGAAATTATGCTTATCAATAAAGAAATGAAAAAAATGATTGCGCAGCGTGCCCACGACGTTGAACTTGAAGATTATGCAATCAAACATGGCATGAAAACCCTTAAGATGTCATGCCTTGAACATGTTTTAAACGGAGTTACTACAATAGACGAGTTTGTCCGCATTCTCGGTCTTGCAAGCGAACAATGAGGTGTAGATGCCAACGTATTCATACATAGCACTAAGGAATAATAAAGATATCGTAAAAGGCAAGGTTGATGCGCTCAATGCCCGTGCCGCTCGCGATGCTGTCAAAAAAATGGGTCTTTTGCCGACAAAAATTACAGACGACTCACTGGGCGATAAAGCTGTGCATTCGGCAAATGCCGCAAATATTCCCGTGCACAGGATAGGTTCCTTTTCGCTCAAAGATAAAATTGAGTTTACACAAACGCTGCAAATCCTGACTTCTACAGGTATTCCGATTATCGAAACCCTTGTGTTTTTGGAGAATAATGCAGAGTCCAAGTCTATCCGCACCGTTGCGCACGAGCTGAGGCGAAACATTATCGCAGGCGGTCTGACCCTTGCAGAAACTCTTGAAAAACACAGAAAGATATTCGGGCGCGTGTATGTCGGTCTTGTAAAAGCCGGGGAAGACTCCGGAGAATTGGACAAGACTCTTACCCGTATGCTTGAATTGTTAAAAAAGCAAGAAGATATCAAAAGCAAGGTTATAGGTGCTCTTGTCTATCCGGCGTTTGTAATTTTATTGGCATGTGCGGTTGTTACCGTCATGCTTGTGTTTGTTTTCCCTGCTTTTAAAGATATGTTTGATAACCTAGGGCGTGAATTGCCCTTGATGACACAAATTTGTATGTCATTAGGTTTGTTCATACGTAAATTCTGGTTTGTGCCAATTATTTCCCTTGTATTTCTCGGTATTGCTGTTAAACACATTCTTACAAATGATGTCACAAAGCGCCCGATTGATGCCGCTCTGCTTCAGGTTCCGCTGTTGTCCGAGTTGCTAAAGTTTGCTAACTATTCAAACTTTCTTGCGGTTCTGCAGGTAGCATATGAAGCGGGTATTCCGATTGTTGACTGTTTATACCTTGCGAATATGACTCTTGATAACTTGATTTTAAAAGATGCCATATTTGCGGCAACTACAAAAGTTCAACAAGGTACCCACCTGTCGGTTGCACTCAGGGCATCTAATTATATACCGAGTATGATGACGTTTATGATTGCAACAGGTGAGCAATCAGGTCGTTTGGGTGAGCTTTTGCACCACTGTACAACATTTATCGATCAAAAACTTGATGCAATTATTGATAAATTCACAAAACTCGTAGAGCCTGCGATGTTGATTGTAATCGGCGGTATCGTGCTATTTTTGGCACTTGCACTCTATATGCCGCTCTTTGCAGCTTACGGCTAAAAAGATTACCTGCGAAATAAATTTCTTACGCGGCTTGTGCCGCGTTGAAATTTATGAGCAGGCTTTGGTGTGTGAGCCCGAACGGGAAGGCGAGAGCCTTGCCGAAAGGGCGAAACCGTACCAAATTAGAAATAAATTTCTTACGCGGCTTGTGCCGCGTTGAAATTTATGAGCAGGCCGCGCCAGCCGGTGCAATACGCACTACGCCGCCGTAAGCCGGTGCGATAGTTCGCTTTTGAAAAAAGCGAACGTGCACTACGCCGCGTAAGCCGGTGCTATATGCACTACGCCGCGTTTAACCAAAGAGCCTTGCCGAAAGGGCGAAACCGTACCAAATTAGAAATAAATTTCCTGGGCGGTTTATGCGGGTTAAGAGCTTGCGGTGGAGTGCTTTTTGCGCTTTTCGCGCTTGTAAATCAGTGGTGCTTGGTGTACTTTGCACATACCTGCCGTAAGTAGTTTTTTGTTTTGGCGCAAAACTTTCAACTTTTATAATTTTGTGCTTTAACTTTTCATCCATTTATATTCTTTTTGTGCTATTATCGTTTTGTAATTATGAATTTTAAGGAGTTAATAAAATGAGCAGAAGACCAATTATTGCGGGCAACTGGAAAATGCACAATAACCGTGCGCAAAGCGAAGAACTTGTTTGCGGAATAAGAGACGCAATAAAATCCATCGACAAAGATTTACTGCCCGAGGTTGTTGTTGCGCCTGTTTTTACTTCTCTTGATGTTGTTTCAAAAAATATCTGCAACTGCGGCTGCGGAAGAATTCAACTTGCGGCTCAAAACTGCTACTATGAAGCAAAAGGCGCATTTACCGGCGAAGTTTCAATTGATATGCTGAAAGACTTTGATACTAAATTTGTTATAATCGGACACTCCGAGCGCCGTCAAATATTCTCTGAAACGGATGAAATGATTAACAAGAAAGCAATTGCAATTATTGAAGCAGGTTTAACGCCTATCATCTGCTGCGGTGAAACCCTTGAGCAGCGCGAACTTGGCGTTACGGATTCTCATATTGCTTCTCAAATCGTAAAAGCGCTTGAAAACGTTAAACCGTCCGATGTTGCCAATGTTGTTATTGCATACGAACCTATCTGGGCAATCGGTACGGGTAAAACTTGTGACAGTGCCGAAGCTAACAGAGTAATTAAAGTTATCAGAACAACAATTGCCCAAATTGCTGGCAAGGATAATGCCGAAAAAGTCAGAATTTTGTACGGCGGCTCCGTAAAACCGGAAACAATAAAAGAACAAATGGCTCAATCTGACATCGACGGCGCTTTGGTTGGCGGTGCAAGCCTAAAGGTTGACAGCTTTGTAGAAATTATTAAAGGTGCAATGAAATAACGCACGGAAAATTTTATTTGCCCCTCTTAATTAAGAGGGGCATTAATTTATTTTGATATTACAAATACGGCTTCTTCCGTAAAAAAGTTTGTAATTGTCCTTATTAATATTCCGCTTCTTGCTTTTTTTCTTGTCAGGTACACCGATTCTTCAATTTTTATATTTCTTTTTTTGCAAAATTCAAAAAAGTCATTTACCGTGAGCAGGTGAATATTCGGTGTGTTATGCCATTCATACGGAAGTGCTCTACTTTTCGGCATTTTGCCTTTAAAAAAAAGATAAAATCTTACTTTCCAGTAGGCAAAGTTTGGAAAGCTCACGATAGAGCGGTTTGAAACTCTTAACATTTCCTCAATTACATATTCCGGGTTATTCGTAGATTGCAGCGTTTGATTTAAAATCGCATAGTCAAAGCTTTTGTCGGGAAATTGTTTTAAGCCTTCGTCAAGGTCGCCCTGAATAACGCTCAGCCCCTTTTTGAGCGACTCTATGACGCAATTTTCATCTATCTCAACCCCGACCCCTTTTGCGTGCTTCTTGTCTACAAGCATTTTAAACAAAGTACCGTTTCCGCAGCCCAAATCCAGTATTTTGGAATTTTCTTTTACAAGTTTTGTAATTACGTTGTAATTCAGCATTTTACCCCTTCAAAAAGCTCTCTATTATTTTTGTTTGCTTTTCCCACTCTATTAAAAAGGCATCATGTCCGCAGTTGCTCTTTAATTCCACAAAAGACACTTCTTTATTTATGTGAATAAGCGCATCAGCCATAATTTTTGCCTGCTCGGTAGAAAAAAGCCAGTCGGAAGAAAAAGAAATTATTAAAAACCTTGATTTTGTGTCCTTAAGTGCGTTTTCAAGGCTTCCGTACTTCCTTGCGGGGTCATAATAATCGACGGCTTTTGTAATGTAGAGGTAACTGTTGGCATCAAACCTGTCTACAAAAATTCTTCCCTGATGTTCAAGATAGCTCTCTACCTGAAAATCGACGCCAAAGTCAAAAGAAGGTTTGTCTTTAAAATCTCTGCCGAATTTGTTGTGCATTGCTTCTTCGCAAAGATATGTTATGTGTCCTATCATGCGCGCTATGCTTAAGCCGCGCTCGGGGTGTTCGCCGTGGTAATAGTTGCCGTTATTAAAGTTTTTATCCGATATTATTGCGTTTCTGCCGACTGCGTTAAATGCTATACCCTGGGCGGTAAGCCTCGGGGTGCAGGCGATGATGATTGTTGATTTTACCATATCGGGATGTTCAATGCTCCACTCCAGAGCCTGCATGCCGCCCATTGAACCGCCGACAACGATTAACTTTTTAACTCCGAGATGGTCAATAAGTTCTTTTTGCACCTTTACCATGTCATTTACGGTTATAACCGGAAAATCAAGGGCATATTCCCTTCCTGTCTGCGGGTTTATGGAGCTTGGACCTGTCGTGCCTTTGCAGCCGCCAAGCACATTTGAGCATATAACAAAAAATCTTTTGGTATCAAAAGCTTTGCCGTCGCCAATCATTGTATCCCACCAGCCGGGTTTTTTATCCTCAGGCGAGTTGTAGTGCGCGGCATGCGCATCCGCCGTGAGCGCGTGCAGAATTAATATAGCATTGTCGCCCTGTTCGTTTAGTGTTCCGTATGTTTCGTATGCAACCTGTATGCCTCTTAGCTCTCTTTTGCACTCAAGTTCAACGGGTTTGTCGATTTTATAATACTTTGTTTCAACAATAACTTTATCTTCCATACATTTGAATTTTATCACATCAACTAAAGTATATCTTTATGTAAACTTTAGTATAGATTTTTTAAAAATGGCAAAAGTTTTTAAAAAATGTGCCGATAGTATAAATACAAAACAAATACGCATAGGAATTTTATATGGAAAACTTTACAAATCGTGATAGTGAAGCCAAAGAGTCAGGTGTTTCTATATACTCGCGCTCGATAAATCTTCTCGATGACGACCCTCTGGAGGAGATTTTCGCACTAAACCTCGGCGATTTTCTAACCGAACATTTGATTAATCCGGAACTTGCACACAAAATCGGCGATAAGGTGAGGGATAAAAACGAAAGTTTAAAAGAACAGCTAAA
Source organism: uncultured bacterium (assembly GCA_949300515.1). Lineage (GTDB taxonomy): Bacteria > Cyanobacteriota > Vampirovibrionia > Gastranaerophilales > Gastranaerophilaceae > Galligastranaerophilus. The sequence continues at coordinate 22,295 of CASGEP010000002.1, read as the reverse complement.
GGAACTTGTTTCGATTTATTCCATAGGCAAAACACTGACGCTTTTAGGTTTTAAAAATGACGAGGATTATGTAATTTATAATTCTATAGCAGAAACAATTAAGCTTATGCTCTCGCTCGACGAGTGCAATATTTACCTTTGTACAAAAAGCGAACCTTTGAGTCTTCGCGGAAGCAGTGAAGGAAATATTGACTCACAAGTCGAAGATTATATTCTTAACTGCCATAAGGAAGAAAAAGATATAGTTTTTGAGCGCAATGAAAAGCAGATAAGCGTTTTTCCGATGAAGAATAACTTTGAGTGCATAGGTACAATTGAAGTTGCAAGAAGTATCCAAAGACCGCTTGAGGAGCAGTTTGCACAGCTTATAAAAATCACTGCGGGACTTTTTGTAACCTCTCTGGGGCTGCAGAAGTTAATCGATGAAGTAAATAAACTTGTTGTGCAAAAAGTTGTCTCAACAAGCGAACTTCAAAATCTTCGCGCCCAGCTTACCGCAATAATCGGCGACCTTGGCGACCAGCAGCAGGCATTTGTCGAAAAACTTGCCTACGCGGTTGATTGCAAAGGAAAATATGAAAATAATCACTCAAGAAGAACAGCCGAGTTGTCGCGTGAGATATGTCATTACCTTGAATTAAATGAAAAAACAACAGATTTGATATATTATGCGGGACTCTTGCAAAATATCGGCAAAATCACCCTGAGTGACGAGTTGTTCTCAAAGAAAGGAAAACTTACAAAAGAAGAGTGGGAAAAGCTGCAAGACCATCCCAATGCCGGCGTAAGCCTTCTTATGAATATAAACTTTATGTCGGAAGTTGTACCCTATATTCACTATCAGCGTGAACGCTGGGACGGTGAAGGCACGCCCGAAGGGCTAAACGGACACTCTATTCCTTTCGGTTCAAGAATAATTGCCGTTGCCGATGCTTACTGTGCTCTAAGAGAGGACAGGGTACAGAGAAAGGCTCTGAGCAACGAAGAAGCGCTTGAAGTATTAAAAAGCGAAAGCGGCTCCAAGTGGGATCCTGCAGTTATTGAAGCGCTGATAAAATTAAAATCATAAGTTTATAGCATAAGTCAACATGTTAGACAAAACTCCCTCAAAAAAGGGAGTTTTTATTATCTTTTTTGATTTTTATTTCTGTGTGCGCGGTACCCGTAGGTAAAGTATATCATAACGCCGATTATTATCCAGATTGGGAATAAAACCGATGAAGTTTTAAGGGTTTTGAGTGAAAAAATAATCAGTCCGCCGCAAAAGAGTATGCCTAAAATCGGAAACAGGGGTACAAAAGGTACCTTGAAGGGTCTTTTTCTGTCGGGATCGGTTTTTCTTAAAATTAAAACTATAATGCAGATTATGATAAAAGATGTAAATGTACCGAAGTTACAAAGCTCTGCCGATATGTTTAAATCCATAAACAAAGAGCCTATAATAACCACAAGTCCGCAAACCCAGGTTAAAAGGTTGGGCACTCTTGTTTTTCTGTTTACGACCCTTAAGTTTCTGGGCAAAAATTTATCACGGCTCATAGCGTAGAGTATTCTTACCGTACCAAGCTGGTATACAAGCAAGACGGATGTCAATCCCGCAATTGCGCCTGCCGAGATAAAGCCCGCAAACCAGTCTTTACCCACATGGTGCATGGCATGAGCGATGGGCGCCTGTATGTCGATAAACTTGTAGGGAACCATACCCGTAAGTACAAGCGCTACACCTATGTATAAAACGGTACAAATGCACAGTGTGCCCAAAATCCCTATAGGAATATCTTTTTGCGGATTTTTTGTTTCCTCTGCCGTTGTTGATATGGCATCAAAACCAATGTAGGCAAAGAAAATCAAAAATGCGCCCATTACAACCCCCGAAAAGCCGTTTGGCATAAAGGGTGTCCAGTTTTCGGGCTGCACATAGTTTGCACCGACAACAATAAAAGTCGAAATTATAAAAAGATTTATCGCAACCATAACCCCTGCAAAGCGCGTAGATTCCCTGACGCCTTTTACAAGTATTAAAGTCAGCAACACTACGATAAAAATAGCGGGAAGGTTTATGGCAAAAGGTATTTTATCAAATAAAAAGGGAACTTTATCATGGACATCAAAACCGTATTTGTCGCACATTATACTAATCGAGCGATAATCGTTTCTCAGCCAGATTGGAAAAGTCGTTATAAAATCGGGTAAAACATGTTTAAAACCCTTTAAAAACTGTGCAAAATATCCGCTCCATGCGCTTGCAATCGTTATGTTGCCTATAGCGTATTCAAGCATTAAAATCCAGCCTACAAGCCATGCCATAAACTCGCCCATTGTAACGTAGGTGTAAGTGTAGGCAGAGCCTGCGATAGGTATCATCGCGGCAATTTCAGAGTAGCAAAGCGCCGAGAAAATACTCGCAATTGCGGCTAATACCATTGAAAGTATAATGGCAGGACCTGCACCCGCTCCCTCGGGACCGCCCACTATCGCACTGCCGACGATTGTAAAAATCCCCGTACCTACAACTGCGCCGATACCGAGAATTATAAGATCAAAAGCCCCGAGAGTTTTTTTAAGTTCGGATTTTTTGGCAGTTTCAACTACCTCGTCAATTGACTTTTTCTCAAGTAAATTTGATATAAAACTTCTCAGCTGTTGTGTATTTAATATATTCTTCATTGTTTTTCTGTTTTTCTCTGCTTTTTATACCCGTATGTAAGGTAGATTATCACCCCTATTATGAGCCACAGCGGGAAAAGGAACCTTGATGTGGTTAAAAATTGCATTGAATAAATCATAAGTCCGCCGCAACATATAATTCCAAGCATGGGAAATAACGGTGAAAAAGGCACTCTGAAGGGTCTTTTTCTGTTCGGGTCTGTTTTTCTTAAAATCAGCACCGCAACACACACAATTATAAATGATGTAAATGTGCCGAAGTTGCAAAGTTCCGCCGCTGTTGAAATATTTAAAAACAGTGAGCCGAAAATGCATATGATAGCTGTCATAATCGTTATGACGTGCGGTGTTTTATATTTTTTGTGAACGGTTTTTAATATTGATGGCAAATAGTTATCGCGGCTCATTGCAAATAAAATCCTTGTACCCGCGAGCATTAGAACCAATAAAACCGATGTTAAACCGGTAAGCGCGCCAAGAGAAATCAATCCCGCTGCCCAGTCCTGTCCTGCAAGGCGCATAGCATGGGCAATGGGAGCGTGTGCATCAATTTGATTTATCGGAACCATGCCTGTAAGTACAAATGCCACTAAAACATATGTAATGGTACAAACGGCAAGCGAGCCTATAATGCCTATGGGAAGGTTCTTTTGCGGATTTTTTGTTTCCTCTGCCGCCGTTGCTATGGCATCAAAGCCTATGTAGGCAAAGAATATTATAAAAGCACCCATAAAAATACCTTCAAAACCGTTTGGCGCAAAGGGCACCCAGTTTTCGGGTTTTACATAAAACGCGCCCGTTATTATAAAAAGGGCAATTACGGCAAGCTTAATCACTACCATAAGCCCCGCCATATTAGTTGATTCTTTAATTCCTTTAATCAATATTGCAGTCATAAGTATTGTAATTAAAAGCGCGGGCAAATTAAAAGCAATCGGAATTCCTGCTATATGCGGAATTACCCCTGCAGGGTCCAGCCCCTGTTTTGTAAGTGCATCAAGCGCGCTTGAATAGTCGTTAACAAGCCATACGGGCGGATTTGTTAACCATTGCGGCAAAAAGGGAAAACCCTTTAAAAACTGTATCAAATAGCCGCTCCAGGCGTTTGCAACGGCTATGTAGCCGACTAAATATTCTAAAATCAGCACCCAGCCGACAATCCAGGCTAAAAACTCGCCCATTGTGGCATAGGTGTATAAATATGCAGAGCCTGCAACGGGAATCATTGAGGCAAATTCACTGTAGCACATAGCCGAAAACACGCATGCTAATGATGCCAGAACCATTGACACAACAAGCGCCGGACCTGCGCCCGCACTTTCGGGCGACCCTGCCGCGGCTATTCCTACGACGGTAAAAATACCTGAACCTATTATCGCTCCGACCCCTAAAACTATTAAATCAAAAGCGCCGAGCGTTTTTTCAAGACCGCCCTTATTTGCACTTTCGATCATTTCATCAGGGTTTTTGGTTTTAAATAAATTTCTTACAAATCTGCCGACTGCTCCGACTTCAAGCTTTTCTTCGCACTCCCTGTGCAAGTTGTTGTTAATTTCTTTCATCTTTAAATGATTTTTTCCTATCTACTTTTTAAGTAAAGGAAAACCAAGGCTCTCCCTTTGTTTTACATATAATTTGGCAACTTCCGCCGCCATTGTTCTTACTCTGTTTATGTAGTTTACTCTCTCATCTTTTGATATAACGCCTCTGGCATCAAGTAAATTGAAAGTATGAGAACACTTCAAGACCCAGTCATATGCAGGCAGTACGATTTGCGCCTCAAGGCAGGAAAAAGCTTCCGCTTCGCATAAATCAAACATTTTAAAAAGCCTTTCGGGGTTTGAGTATTCAAAATTGTATTTAGACTGCTCTATTTCATTTTGCAGATAAATATCGCCGTATTTAAGCTCTCTGTTCCACATAACATCAAATACCGAGTTGACATTTTGCAGATACATGGCAATGCGCTCTAAACCGTATGTGATTTCAAGTGCAACGGGTTTGACTTCTAAGCCGCCTACCTGTTGGAAATAAGTAAACTGTGTTATTTCCATCCCGTCAAGCCACACTTCCCAGCCTACGCCCGCTGCTCCAAGAGTGGGGCTTTCCCAGTTGTCCTCAACAAATCTTACGTCGTGTTTTTCTAAATTTATTCCGATTGCTTCAAGAGATTTTAAATAAATATCCTGAGCGTTGTCGGGCGAGGGTTTTAAAATAACCTGATATTGAAAGTAGTGCCCCAGACGGTTCGGGTTTTCGCCGTATCTGGCATCGGTCGGGCGCCTGCAAGGTTCAATCATTGCAACACTGTATGGCTCGGGTCCGAGCGACCTTAGAAAAGTGGCGGGGTTCATGGTGGATGCGCCCTTTTCGGTGTCGTAGGGCTGCTGAATAATACAGCCGTTGTCCGACCAGTATTTTGATAAGTTTAGTGCAAGTTCCTGAAATGTTAAAGCCATAATCTAAATTCTATTACAAGGGTAAAAATTACGCAAATAAAGATTTTATAAAAGGGGGTTTGCACAATTGCACCCCCTGTTTTTACTTCTACATATTCTTGTTATCGTAGTCAATTCTGCCTATAAGCTTATTAAGCCTTTTTGCAATATCTTTAAATTGCTCGATACTCAAACTTTGCGCACCGTCTGAGGACGCATGATCTGGGTCATGGTGAACTTCTATCATAAGACCGTGAGCGCCCGCTATAAGTGCTGCTTTTCCCATCGGCTCTATTAAATAGCGTTTTCCGGTACCATGAGAGGGGTCTACTATTATGGGCAGATGTGAGTATTTTCTTATAATCGGCACTGCTGCAATATCAAGAGTATTTCTTGTAAAGTCATTATCAATGCCTTTTATGCCTCTTTCGCATAAAATAACATTCGGGTTGCCGTTGTATACAACATACTCTGCCGCAAGTAAAAATTCTCTTATTGTCGCGGCGGGACCTCTTTTAATCATGACGGGTTTGTCAATTTTCCCGAGCGCCTTCAGCATTTTAAAGTTTTGCATGTTTCTTGCGCCGACTTGCAGAATATCCGCGTATTTAGACACAAGCGGAATGTCCATTGTGTCCATAATTTCCGTTACAACTAAAAGTCCCGTATCTTTTCTTGCCTGTGCCAGATACTCAAGCCCTTTTTCTTCCAAACCCTGAAAATCGTAGGGTGAGGTTCTGGGTTTAAAAGCTCCGCCCCTTAAAAACTGGCAGCCCATTTCTTTTGCTGCCTGCGCCACTTTTAAAAGACCGTTGTAATCTTTTTCAACGCTGCAGGGTCCCGCCATAATAACCGGTCTTTCAAGTCCGCCTATTTTAACACCGTTTTTAAATTCGATAATTGTATCTTCTTCTTTTGTGCTTCTTGAAACGAGTTTATAGGGTTCTTGAATAATTTTTATTTCATGCACGCCGTCAATTGCATTTATGCTTGTAGGGTTTAATTTTGATTTATCTCCCAGAACTGCAACGACTGTCAGGTGTTCACCTCTGTTAATATTAACTCTTAATCCTTTGGATTGAATGTAATCGACAACCTTGTTTATCTGATTTTCGGTCGCCTTTGGTTCCATTACGACAATCATGTGTTTATACTCCAACTTAGTAATCTAACACAAAAATTAAAGCACAAAAGTTTAATTTTTGTGTACTTTTGTGCTTTTAATGTTTATAAAACTTATTATTTTATTTAATCGTCGTCATCGTCATCGTCGTTATCCGTCTTTGCGGCGCTCTGTCGGGATTGCACTTGTTGTGCATCTTTGTTTATGTGTTCTTTTATCATTTTAACGAGTTTGCCGACAACGGGAACCATAAGAACGGTTACGAGAAATCTTACCGTTATTGCGAATATTGTAAGCGATTTTGTTTTTTCAAAGCGTTTTGAATATTCTCTTATATTTTTAATAAATTCCTGCGAGCTTAAGATATCCTTGCCGAGTTCTTCCACGCTGTGACCCTTAAACTCTTGCGCTAAATTTGAGTTATTTTTTATGGCGTTAACCGTGTTTTCAAGTGCCTGTGTACCCTTTTGATTGTAGAGCGCGCCTTTTACCCTATCAAGAGCAACATCGCTGAATTTATCAATCAGCGCCGCCATTGTGGAAGATACAACGGTTACCGCAATGTTGTTAACCATAAGCGGCATTTTGCGTTCTTCTTCAATCTTTTTAGATTTTCTTGTGTTGTTAACATAAAAGAAAGTAATTGCAAAAGAGGCAAGGTCTGCCATTCTTGCGGATGGTTTTTTAAATTTATTTAAAGTGTTCACAAGTTTTTTGGAAACGCCGGTATTTGCCGCCGTACCGATTATAGAAGCTATGCCGTCGGTTATTTTATCGTAAATCGGCCCAAGCTCTTTCTCGTTGTCGCTAATTTTGGGCAAAATATTATCGAATGATTTATCTATGGATTTTACTATGGCATTTTGGAGGTTGTCGCCGTATTTTGAAATGGAGGACACCGCGCCAAAATTTACGTTGTTTTTCGGGCTATTTTGAACAGGTGCTATTTTCATTTTATTACACCCCCTCTGAATTTGCTGAATACTTGCTCATTTTCTTTAAGCTCTATACTCGGCAGCCGCGATTGTGTGCTCTGCTGCACTGGTTGCGTCTCGGGGGTTTCTTTTTTATTTTTTTTAAAGATGAAATCCAGCACATAGGGCGTAAGAGCGATTGAAAGGGCTGCTTTTGTCGGAGTAACGGCTAAATCCGGAATTTTTTTGTAAAAGGTTGAAAAAGCATCAGCCATGCTTCCGGCTTCAATTTCCCTGCCGCCGTATTTTACAAAATCGCCGAATTCTTCTTTGTCTATGAGTCTTATGTAGTCAGGGTCTTTTATAAATTTGTTGAGATCTTTGGTAACTTTTTTAACCGACTTTGAAACAGGGGTAAGAATTAAGCAGGAAAGTCCAAAACCTATTACCGCGGACACAAAGTTTTTGGTGGCTGCCATTTGTTTGTCCTCTTTTTCGGCACCGGGCATGGCAAGTACACACAAAGGTTTTAACATACCTGCAAGAAAAACTGTAATAATACCTTCAAATTTTGCTTCGTTTTCGTTAACCAGACGAAGCAAGCCTGTCATGCCCTTTGAATTTATAAATCCGTAAGACAATTTGCCTGCGTTAAGATTTATGTTTTTAAAATCTTTTGTTTTGCCTTCGGTTACAAGTTTTGTAAGTTCTTCTTTTATTATTTGCGCGGCTTTTGTGCCGGTTACGTCGTCTAAACTTACAGACCCGCCAAAGTTTACACTTTTAGCGGGTCTGTCATTATTTACACTTGTTTCCCTATTTACACCAATGCTGTTGTTATGATACTGTGTGCTTTGCTTCAACCTTCCGCTGCCGCGGTACGTATGCGGCGAAGAATTAAAATTTGTATGTGATGTTAAATGCTCTATTCTCATGGTACTAGTATAAGGCGAAAAAATAAAAAATTTTGCTAGTTGCATGTATTAAGTTTACAAATCTTAATAATTCGCCAAAACCCGCTCACAGTCTTTGTGTAATTCTCTACATATGTAGTTTTCAAGCTTGTCGGTGATTACTTTTTCCAAACTTATGCCGTACAAAGAATTAATTTCTTTTATAAAAAAGCATGGGCTTGTGATGTTTATTTCAATAATTTTTGAATCAATTGTATCAAGTCCCGCCATTATGACACCGTCTTTTAAAAGCTTATCCGAAATTACATTTTCTATATTTTTTTCTTCTTTTGTAATTGCTCCGAATTTTAAATTTTTATCGCAGTGCTCGTTAAATTTAAAATCGTCATTAGTGGCGACTTTTTGCACGCAGTACTCAAGTATTTCTCCGCATATAAAAATAAGCCTTTTATCGCCTTTTTTAATACCCGGTAAAAATTCCTGCACCATAACGCTTGTTTTGCCGTTTTCCGTTGCGGTGTTGATGATTGTATTTGTGTTTTTATCCCCGTGATAAAGATAAAACACACCGCTTGAAAAGCAGCGGTTCAGCGGCTTTATAATTATTTCATTATTTTCTTTTAAAAATTCTCTTATAAAATTAACATTCGACGTTACAATATTCTTTGGCGCAAGAGAAGGAAAGTCGTTGATGTAGAGTTTTTCGTTTTTATTTCTAATGGCTTCGGGTGAATTCAGTACAAGAGTATTTTTACGCTCCGTCATGCTAAGGATGTATGTTGCATTTATGTAGTTAATATCGACAGGCGGGTCGGGTCTGAAAAATATTACATCAAAATTGTTTAAACATGCGTTTTGCAGAGTGTTTATTTTGTAGAGTTCGCTATCTTTAAAAAACGTTTGCGCACAGAAGCAAAACGGCATGGCTTCTTTTACGTTCAGCATGTTTTTTGTCGCGACATACACGTCGTGCGAGCGTTTTAAAAATTCCACGTTCAGCCAAAAATTGGTTACAAGCTTGTTAAACTCAAAATATTTGTATTCTAACTCATCTATAATAAAAAGTATTTTCATAGTATAAATTATATAATAAACAAAACAAACGATTTGAAAATATCAATTTGTATAGTATAATCTCGACTATGAAGAAATGTCCGTTTAAACAAGAGCAATGCAACAGCGATTGTGCTTTGTTTGTTTCAAAAGAGGAGTTAAATGAGCTTGTTGTTAACAGGCTTAAAGCGATAGGCGTATACAATGATGAAATCGGCGGCTTGTGTTCGCTCAAATCAATGGGGCTGGCGCAGTTGCGTTATATGTTTGAAAATACTTCGGTATATAACAGTAAAAATTAAGAAAGACGAACTAAGATGCATAAGGAAATTTTGATAGAGGATTTTAAGAAAAAAATCGACGAGTCGCCTCTGTGCGATGAAAATTACAGAGCGCTTGCAAATATTTACGTGGCTGATGAGGACTACGACAGTGCGCTTAATATTTACGAAAGGCTGCTCGTGAAGTTTCCCGATGATATGCAGGCACTCATTAATACGGGAAGTATTTACTTTTACAAAAAAAATTACGATAAAGCAATTGATAATTACTTAAGAGCGTACAAAATAGAACCCGGCTCTTATGCCGTAAATTTTAATCTGGGCAACGTCTATGCCGAGGTCGGAAGCTTTTCAAGCGCGCTTAAATACTACAATAATTCGCTTGAAATTAAACCTGATTGCGCGGATGTGTATAATGCAATCGGCTTTTTATATCAGGATAACGGCGATTTACAGGAGGCAAGGAGATATTACCGTAAAGCCATAGATTTAGAGGGTGACTGTGCAGAGTACAATATAAACATTGCAAATATTTACCAGAAAATGGGCGATTTTGACTCTGCCTGCGAATACTATAAAAAAGCCTATGAACTTGATAAAACCGACAAAAAAGCATGTCTTTGTCTTGCAAATGCGTATGCATCTTTGGAAAATTACGCCGAGGCTCAGGGGTATTTTGAGCGCACAACCCAAATTGACCCGAATTACTATCCGGCATGGGTTTGCTGGGCAATAGCAAAAGCGGATGAGGGCGATTTGGACAAGGCGATTATGCTCTTTAAACATGCCATTGAGCTTGATGTTTCAAAGCCGAATGCCTATCTGCTGCTTGCAAATATTTTAATAGGCGAAAAACGTTACAGCGAGGCGATTGCGCTTTATGAAAAAGCTTTAAATGTTACGGATAAAAAGACAAAAATATATGTACTTATGGCAAATGCATATATGATGCTTGATGAGCTTAAAAATGCAGCCAGGTACTACCGTCTTGCAATGAAAGAAGATCCCGATAACCTTGAAATCAAGCTTATTTATACGGATGTTGCAAACAATTACATAATGAAAAAGGTCGGTTGATATGCGCTCAAACGGTATAAGAGTACAGTTGATGGAGCGCATAATAAGCGCCCTGTCTTACATAACTTTCGGTATCGCAGGGGTTATCTGGGTTATTGTTTCTTACATCGCAAAAAACCACATGTCGCAGTTTTGCTCTTTTAATGTTTACCAGTCAATATTTTTTTCATTTTTTCTCTACATATTGACTCTAATCTGCGGGATTGCAGCGGGACTCTTAAGTGCGGTGCCGTTTTTGGGCAAAATAATAAATGATTTTACTCTGTTTTTCGCGCAAACCCCGATTTATTTCGGCTACACCCTTTGGGGGCTTATAATTTTTGTAATTGTCTGCTATCTGTCAATTTTTGCACTGCTTGGCAAATACCCTTACCTGCCTTTTATTTCGGATGTTATAGGTTCAAATTTCAGGAGATAAAAAATTAAAAAGATTTTTCTTACAATTTATACATTATCCGCTTCACTTGCCGTCTGTGCGCAGGATAGCCCCTATGCCAACCCCGAATTTCAGGAGGTCTTAAAGCATGATGTATATGAGCCTAATTATTTTACTTTAATTTTCGGTCTTGTTTTTGTCATATTTTTAATTTATCTGACAGGCTTTTTTTATCAGAAATTAATCGGTGTTAACACTAAAATAAACAAAAACGCACTCAATCTTACCGATGTAAATAAGGTTAAAGTAATATCTTCTACGGCACTCGGACAGGGCAGAAGCATATATGTGGTTCAAATAAATTCAAAAACACTCGTACTCGGTGTGTCGCAAAACAGGATAAACCTGCTGAGGGAATTTGACAGAAAAGAGATAGAAAATTATATATCTGAGCTTGAAAAATTTGAGGAAAATACCAATGGCTAAAGTTGTAAAAATAGGCGGATACAATGTTGGAGATATAAATCACTGCTTTATAATTGCCGAAATAGGAATAAATCATAACGGTGATATAAACCTTGCAAAGCGCCTGATTAAGCTTGCAAAAGACTACGGCTGCGATGCGGTGAAATTCCAGAAAAGAACGGTGGATGTCGTATATTCAAAACATGAACTTGAAATGGAGCGCCCTAATCCCTTCGGGGCCACAAACGGAGATTTAAAGCGCGGGCTTGAGTTCGGGTACGATGAATACCTGGAAATTGATAAATACTGCAAAGAGCTTGATATTTTGTGGTTTGCCTCATGCTGGGATATGAAGTCCGTTGATTTTATTGACTCTTTTAATCCGCCCTGCCATAAAATTGCCTCGGCATGCCTTACGGATGATGAACTGCTTTTGCACGTCAGGTCCAAAGCCCGCCCGATACTTCTTGCTACAGGCATGAGTACTCAGGCTGAAATTGACCATGCGCTTGAAGTTTTAGGTATGGATAACCTTGTTATTATGCACTGTACCTCAACTTACCCGAGTCTTGAGTCGGAGCTTAACTTAAATGTTATACCAAACTACATTGAGCGCTACAATTGCCCCATAGGCTACAGCGGGCATGAAAAAGGTGTTTTGCCCTCTGTAATAGCCGCTTCAATGGGCGCATGCGCAATAGAGCGCCACATTACAACAGACAGGACACTCTGGGGTTCCGATCATCCTGCAAGCCTTGAGCCTGAAGGACTAAGGAGGCTTGTGCGCGACATAAGGCTTTTAAACACCATAAAGGGCGACGGAAAAAAAGTCGTATACGATTCGGAGTTGCCGATAATTAAAAAACTTAGAAGGGTAAAAACGCTAAATGCTTAAATTATCAAAAAACATAAAACTCTTTGCTTCGGATTTTGACGGAGTCTTTACGGACGGGTCTTTGTATCTGGATGAAGATTTAAAGCAGGTTAAAAAAGTTAATTTTTCAGATATTATGGGTGTTTCAAGACTGATTAAAGCAGGGTATAAATTTGCAATAATCTCGGGCGAAACGTCAAATATTTTGAACTATTTTAAAAATAAGTTTAATATAGATGAAATCCACGGCGGTATAAGACAAAAAGGTATTGTCCTTGGAGAAATTATGCAAAAATACTCCCTGTCAGCGGATGAGGTAATTTATATGGGTGATGATGTCAACGATATTGCCGCATTTGAATGTGTTAACTTTCCGATAGCGCCAAAAAATGCCAACCCCATACTAAAAGTTTACCCGAATATTCAAATTACCGAAAATTCGGGCGGCGCGGGCGCGTTTCGTGAAGTTGTTGAAGCCCTTTTAAATTCATAGTAGAATTGTTGTAATGTTCAGATTTTTCCAAAAACTTGCAAAACAGGTAAATAAACTCAACTCTTTTGTTAATGACTATAAAAGCGTTGCAAAGGAAGTTTCTCTGCCTTCTTATGCTTATGTCAACTGGGGCGCGCAGCTGGCTGAATCAGGTCAGGAAAAAGACGCGCTTGAAAAATTTAAACAAAGCACACAGATGGCAAGCTCCTCTCCTGATGCTTTTTTAAATCTCGGAATAATATTTGCAAAAAAAGGTGAATTTGAGCAGGCAGCAAAATATTTTAAGGAAGCATTAAAAATTAATGATGCGTATGCAAAAGCCTGGGCGCTGCTTGCAAGCGCATACGGTGAAATGGGTGAAGAAAAAGAGGCAAGGAGAGCTTTTAGAATTGCTTTGAAGTTCGATAAAAGAAATTTTCATACATACCTTAATCAGGGAATATTCTTTGCAAAAATCGGTGAGGTGGAAGATGCCCTTTTGAGCCTGAAAAGCGCCTACCTGCTTAATCCTAACGATTCCCAGAGTGTTTTTTTGTCAGGTATACTCTACTCGCAGGCAACGGACTATGACAGGGCAATTAAAATGTTTAAGCTTGCGACAAGCGTTTCGCCCTTTCACTCGGAGGCTCTCTACCATCTTGCGTACTGCTATTTTCAGCAAAAAAACTACGAGGCTGCAATAAGTTATGCAAAAAAATCAAGAAGCGCAAACCCGACAAAAATAGAAAATTATACAATTATAGCGGAAAGCTATATGGCGCTTAAAGACAAAGATGAGTGTTTTAAAATTTTTGCAGAAGCCAAAAAAGCCGGTTTTGACTCCTTTAAACTCTCATACTCAAAAGGTATATGCTGTCAGGCCTTTGATATGTGGGAAGAAGCCGTTGACATATTTAAGTCCCTGCTTCATCTGGACGATGAAAATGTCCCCTCGCACTATGCACTTTCTCTGTCATACTTAAAACTGGACAGAACTTCAGAGGCGAAAGAAGAACTTTTAAGGGTTGTTGAGCTGGATCCTGCCCACACGGCGTGTATGTTTAACCTTGCCCAGCTTTATTTAAAGGAAAATAAACCCGACGATGCGATTTTGTGGTACAAAAAACTCCTTGCAGCCGATGCAAAATTTATAAGCGCATATTTCGGGCTCGGCTGCGCTTACAGACAAAAGGGAGATATGCAAAATGCCATTAAATACTGGGAAAAAGCCTATGAATACGACAATAAAAATATAGGGGCGCTGTTAAATCTTGCAAACGGATATCTGGCGCAGGGCGAGGCTGCTGCGGCACTCAGAAAAGCAAGAAGTGCATATCTTGCCGACAGGGAAAATCCGGAAGTCGTTATGACATATGCAGTAGTACTTCTGAAAAAGAACGATATATATGATGCCGTTGAAAAGTTTGAGGAGGTATTAAAACTCAAACCCGATTTCATCCCTGCAAAGTTTGCTCTTATCGAGTGCAAAATTAAAACAAATAAACCTAAAGAAGCAATGGCGGAACTTGAACACTACAGGGGCGAGTACGGTCAAAAGAGAGAATTTGCGGTTTTAAACCTGCTTGCATACTTGAAAATTGATGAAATGGAGCATAATGATTATTTATCTGGTCAAATTTTAGAGATTTGTGATAGAATATTAAGTACCTATGGAGAGGATTCCTGGGTGCAAAGTGTAAAAGAAGAATTTCTAAAGAAGCAAAACAACATGGAATGTGAAGGATAAAAATGGGAATTGTAGTTCAAAAGTTCGGTGGTACATCGGTTGCGGACAGCGACAAAATTAAAAATGTTGCCGATGCGGTAATCAGAGAAAAATTAAACGGAAATAAGGTAATTGTTGTTGTTTCTGCAATGGGTCACACAACTGATAACTTAATAAAGCTTTCAAAAGAAATTACGGCAACTCCGCCCGAGCGTGAAATGGATATGCTTTTATCTACCGGTGAACAGGTTTCCATGGCGCTGCTTGCAATGGCTATAAATCAAAAAGGACATAAAGCGGTCAGCTTAAATGCTATGCAGGTAGGCATTATGACCGAAGCAAACCATACGCGGGCAAGAATTATTAATATAAAACATAACAGAGTGAACTCTCACCTGAATAAAGATGAAATAGTAATTATTGCAGGTTTTCAGGGCATAACAGAGGACGGCGAGATTACGACTCTGGGCAGGGGTGGCTCCGATACTTCGGCTGTGGCACTCGCGGCAGCTTTCAAGGCTGACAGGTGCGACATTTATTCTGACGTTGAAGGCGTATACACAACCGACCCGAGAGTTGTACCGACGGCACAAAAACTGGATGTTATTTCATACGAAGAAATGCTGGAACTTGCACGTGTCGGCGCAAACGTTCTTCACCCGCGCTCGGTTGAAACCGCAAAACTTTGCGATGTACCGATGAGGGTTCGCAGTTCTTTTAAACTTGACGATTTAGGAACACTGATAATAGGAGTAGATAAAATGGAATTGCACAAACCTGTAACAGGGCTTGCTTGCGACAGTTCTCAAGTAAGAATAGTAATTTGCGATGTACCCGATAAACCGGGTAACGCGGGCAGACTGTTCAGTTTGCTTGCAAACAAAGGACTTAGTGTTGATATGATTATTCAATCGTATGCAAGAAGCTCAAACAACACAAACGATATCGCCTTTACAATTGATAAAACGGACTTGCCGAAGTTCAATGAAGTTGTAGGCGAGCTTAAAAACGAATTAAATCCCAGCAATTTTCATATTGATGAAGATATTGCAAAAGTTTCAATCGTGGGCGCCGGCATGATAGACAGACCAGGTATTGCGGCAAAAATGTTTGAAACGCTTGCACAGTTGGAAATAAATATCAAAATGATATCGACATCTGAAATTAAAATCAGCTGCCTTGTTGAAAAAGCACATGCAAAAGAAGCGGTCGCCGCACTCTGCAGCGTTTTTGAACTTGACGGGGCTGCAGTTGCTGATGTGAAGGGCGACTTGCCTGTTTAGATGTTTAAACTTATTTGCGGATTGGGAAATTTGGATATTGGAAACATAAAAGCCCTTGTTAAGCTTTATGCTAAAGCAGGGGCTTGGATGTTTGATGTTTCCCCTTTTGCGCTCGGTGCACTAAACGATGCAATACGCGAGGAAAAACTTAACCCTGATGATTACAAATTCTGTGTTTCAATCCCCCTTGAAGGAGATGTGCACGGGAAAAAGGCAAAAATCTCTCCCGCTAAGTGTAAAAAGTGTGCAAAGTGTATTAAAAACTGTCCTGAGCAGGCAATTTTTGATTTTGTCGTGGATGAAAAAAAATGTATCGGCTGTGCAATTTGTAAAAAACTCTGTCCGCACTCGGCTGTTAAATTGTACGACAAAACAGACTATTTTGACGGGTTAAAAAAGCTTTTAAAATCGGGTCTGAAACTTGACTGTATAGAACTGCACGCTTCTGTCGCGGATAAGAAGCTTATTTTAAAAAAAATGAAAAAAATTACAAAAAAATTCGGTGGCGATATCAGTCTTTGTATTTCAAGGAAATATTTTTCAACACAAGAAGCGCTGGATATAATAGAGGAGGCAAAAAAAATAACGTCAAACAACAGTGCCTTCTACATTCAGGCTGACGGAAACTCCATGAACGGCGCAAACACAGGGCTGTCATCTACTCTTGAGTGTGTTGCTTTTGCCCTTGCACTTAAAGAAGGCGGAGTTGATGAAAATACAATCATCCTGAGCGGCGGCACAAATGAATATACAAAAAAGCTCTGCAGCGAGCTTTCACTAAAACCTAAAGCAATCGCGTTCGGCGGCTATGCAAGGAAATCTGTTTTGAATTTAGAATATCAAAAAGCGCTCGACTTTGCAAAAAAACTTGTAAAAACGGCGGATGGTGTTGAAAATGTCTGATATTACAAAGTGTGTAAAAGAATTTATCGAACAAAATAAAATCGGCGGCAAGGTTCTGCTTGCGCTCTCGGGCGGCTGCGACAGCGTGGTTTTGCTTCATATCCTGCATACCCTCGGGGTTGATGTTTCAGCAATTCATCTTAATCATAACTGGCGCGGCGACGAATCAAAAAGTGATGAGAATTTTTCGCGCGAATATTCAAAAAGCCTCGGTGTGGAATTTTACTCCCAAACACTTCCGGATAGTGTTAAAAAAACGGAAAACGACGCAAGAGAAGCCCGATACAAATTTTTTGAAAAATGTGCGCTAGACTTTGGTGCAAGCCATGTTTTTCTGGCGCACAACAGGGACGACAACGCCCAGACATTATTATACAGAATAATTAAAGGCACGGGACTTCGGGGTTTGTGTTCAATCCCGAAAATCCGCGGAATTTTTTGCCGCCCGCTGCTTGATGTTTCAAGGTGCCAAATAGAAGAATATGCACACAAAAATAACCTGCAATACGTTTTTGACAGCTCAAACGCCGATGTTAAATACAAAAGAAATTTAATCAGAAAAGAAATCCTCCCTGTTTTAGAGAAAATTAATCCTGAGGTCGTCTGCGCCCTTGACAGTCTTTCAAATCTTTCAAAAATGTACTGTGAGATAATTTCCGCGGCACTTGAAAACGCCAAAAAAAGCGTTATGTCCGGCGATAAAATTATCGTAAGTGAATTTTTGAAGTTAAAACAGGCGCTGCAGCTGGAACTAATCAACAACTATATAGGTGAAAAGCTTAAGTACAGGGATTTTTCAAGAGTTAAATCGTACGTTGATTTTATTGTATCAAAACAGGGAAAAAGCGTAAGGAAATCTGTAAATAAAGACTTGTTTTTGGAAATCTCGGGCGGCTTTGCCTTTGTTTCAAGTGCAAAACACGATGATAATCTGCTTGAGATTGAAATAAATTCACAGGGTGAGTACACTTTCGGCCCAAAAAAAATAATAATAAAAAAAGTCTGCGGCTGTGTAGATTTAAAAAGCGGGAGTGCAAATTATTTGAGTTTGGATTTCAGCCAAAAACTTATAATAAGGACAAGGCGCCCGGGGGATGTTTTTTCGCCGTTTGGAACAAATTCAAAAAAACGAAAACTGAAAGAGTATTTAATAGATAAAAAAATACCGCGACAAATGCGCCAAAATTTGTTATTATTGGCAAATGAAGATGAGATACTTTGTATCTTGGGTGTGCAAATCAGTCAAAAAGCGGCGGTTTGCAGCCCTGAAAACTGTTACGAAATAAGGATTTCGGAGTGAATATGCCTGATAAAGAATTAAAAATTTTAATAGATGAACAAACGCTGTGCGCAAGAATTAAAGAGCTTGCGCAGGATATTAACGCATATTACGGCGAAAAAGACGAACTTACGGTTGTTTGTGTGCTAAAGGGTGCTGTTATGTTTTTCTGCGAGCTTTCAAAACATCTTAAAATGCCGCTCAGGATGGAGTTTGTCAGCCTTTCAAGCTACGGCGATGCACAAAAATCCTCGGGCAGGGTTTCCGCCTTGAATTTATCCCTCCCGCCGCTTGAAAATAAAAATGTTCTTGTAGTGGAAGATATTATGGATACAGGGTTGACGCTGAATTTTCTTTTGGATTTTATGCGCTCAAAATGCAAAGCAAAAGATGTTAAACTTGCGGTAATGTTTGATAAAAAGTGTGCGCGAAAATTCCCGCTAAAGCCCGATTTCAGCGCATTTGATATTGATGATAAGTTTATTGTGGGCTTCGGGCTTGATTATATGGAGCTTCAAAGAAACCTGCCATATATCGGATATTACGAGTAAAAGAAAAATCTTGAAACCAAAACCGCGAGCACTACCCCGAATATGTCTGCTAAAATGCCCGTCAGCAGTGCATGGCGAAATTTGGTAATCCCGACAGAGCCGAAATAAACCGCCAGCACATAAAAAGTCGTTTCGGAACTTCCCGTTATGACGGCGCTTAATTTTGCGGCGTAAGAGTCTGCGCCGTGCGAGTTTACAATTTCCCCGAACAGCCCCAGTGTCGCACTTCCCGAGAGCGGGCGGGTAATTATAAGGGCAAGCGTGTCTGCGGGTATATTCAATTTATCAAGCGGAACTTTTAATATCTCGTAAATAAAGTCAATTGCGCCCGATGCTCTGAACATTGCAACGGCTACCATTATAGCGACTAGGTAGGGAATAATTTTAACGGCTATCCAAAACCCTTCCTTTGCGCCTCTTGTAAATGTTTCATATGCAGGCACTCTCTTGTATGCGCCAAAAATTAAAATGACACTTATTATCACGGGTAAAATCCAAACAGAGATTGTGTTTAAAATTTCTCTCATCTAAAACACCCTCTCCAGAATTTTTGAAATAATAATTGCGCAAATAAAAGTAATTGATGTAACGATAAGTGTGGGCAAAATTATCTCTGTGGGGTTTTTTGCGCCCGATACGGTCAAAATGGCAAGCACGCTTGCGGGCACAAGCTGAAAGCCTGCGGTATTCATTGCAAGTAATGTACACATGGCATTTGTCGCGGTTTTTTTGTCTTTTTTATTCTCGTTTTGCAAATCCTGCATGGCTTTAATGCCAAAGGGGGTTGCGGCATTTGTAAGCCCGAGTGCGTTTGCGCTGAAGTTTAGTGTTATGTTTGAAAAAGCGCTCGAGCCCTTCTTTACGTCTTTAAAGATAAGCCACATAAAGGGTGTTGTCAGTTTTGAGAAAATATCCATCAGACCCGAAACTTTTGCAATATGAACCATGCCAAGCCAGAAAGTCATAATGCCTATCAGCGAAAAGGCAATAAGAACCGCACTTTGCGAGGATTTTAACATTGCATTAACCACATCCTCCATCCTGCCGTTAACTGCCGCAAAAATGAAAGACGTAATTATTAAAAACAACCATACAAAATTCATCTTATCCGCGCAATTGGTTTATAAAATATGACTCTCCAGCGGGGGTCAAAGTGTACTTTATAACACCGTCTTCATCAAGCGACTCTATAAAACCTCTGGTTCTTGCTTCCTCAGCCATAGAGAGATCTATGAGAGCGTTTGTAATCGGGTAAAACTTAGAGTTTATCATCTTAAGCGTAAAATGCGAAATATTCAAAACTCTTTTTATATAATAGGCGCTGATTATAAACTCGCTAAAGACATCCGTTGCTTTGTTTGACACAAGAAAGTCTTTAAGGCTTATCGGTGCGCCCTGTTCTCTTTGTTCGTGCAAATAGTCCTCGGGCTGCTTTTGCTCGTACTGTCGTGAATCAGGAGCTGTATTTACAGGTGCAATATCCTGCTGTTGAACGGGTGCCGCCTGCTCAAGCGTCCTTGTGCTCACCTGTTCTTTTGTTATATTAATCTGCTCGCCGTTATGAATGTAAAATTCCGACGTGCCGCCCGACGTATTTTCTCCTGCGGCGCTCTGTGCACCATAGTGTGCAGTTTGCCCCGCAGCAGTGTTTTGCGAAACATCTTTTTTTGCAAAAGTGTATTTGCTGTTAATTTTTCTATTTACAAAACTCTCCAAATATCTGTCCATTTCATGTGCAATGAGAGCGCCGCTCTTTGCAACAACCTGAACGGATATATTGTCGCGTTTTATTGTTAAACGATATGTTGCCATTTCCTAACCTTGTTTTTTAAGTATTTCTTCACGCCATTTTGCAAGCTGCTGCTCGACAAATTCCGCATCATCAGAAGATAATTCTATCTCGATTTCACCTTTTTTCATTTTAAAAACGTATTCTGCCATTGTAAATTCCCTCTCTTTAATTCTATTATCTTATAACAATGGGAAATTAACAAATAATTTTACAAAAATTTATATATATTCTTGAATTTTTCAAAAAAATAATTAAAGTGTTATTAAGACATAATTCGGTCGTTTGAAGGAATACTATTTTTTACCCATCTTCTATACTGTAGTTGGGAGTATCAGGTTTGCTTAAAGCAGGAATGTAATTTTGTATAATTCAATCCACCCTATAAATATTACATACAGAAACCCGAGACAGGCAAGTGCGCTGTCAGGTTCTGACGGGCAAAATCAGGAACAAACTCCCGTATCTTACGAACAGGGAAGCCGCGGAAATAACCGCGAATTTCCAAACGGTACAAAAGTTACAATTGATTATACAAAAAATACCGTTAATATCTCCCAAATTGTTACCGACTTCAGAAGCACTGTTGCCGCCATAGGTGCTCCCGAGGATATCTCGCAGGAAGTTAACTCCTATCTTGCCATGGTTGAAAGAGAGTCAAGCAAGGCAAACCCTTCGCGCGATATTATTTACTCCAATTTGATAAACGCTTCAAAAATTTCGGATAATTATATCCATCAGGAACTCTCAAAGAAAAACGGAAATGCCCCGAAAAACGTTGTAGAAGGCTGGATTGATGCACTGTTTAAACAAAAAGTCGACCTGAAAGCCGACCCCACCCAAATTAACCCCGATTATCAGCTTAATATCCCGAATAAAAAGCAATCCGCAAACACTTTGGGCGCCGTAAATACCGATACCGCAAGCGAAGCGCAAAGTGCTCCCGATACCCTCAGTCAGCCTCAAGTGCAAAATGAGCAGGTAATTGTTGAACAGCGGGATAACCCGCAGATTTTTGCGCGTGAAATTTCCCCTCAGGATATGCTTGATACTTACGAAACCGTTGAAACCGCACCAAACGATGACAGCGATATTTCAGAGCCTGTCTATCAGGTGCAAAGCGCCGCTGATGATACAATAAGCTTTAAAACCATTGAACTTCCCGACTCTGCCGCCCCGCGGCAGGAGCTGCAGGAGGAAGTGTTTAGCGAAGTTTTGGAGCCTGCGTACGCCGATGAGGCTGCAAGTTTGGATGAAGTACCGGGTGAAGATGTCATAATAAGCGAGCCTCAGGTAATTCAGGCGCAGAGTGCTTTTGATACACAAAAATCTCAAGGCAGGGTGAGCTATGTAACAAACGATAATGACAGAGCCTTATCAAGAGCCTTAAAAGAGGCAAAATCATACCTGACACTGGATGATGACCCTGCGCTTGCGCTTGAAACACTTAACGACGCCCTTGGTGAAACAGATATCGACACAAATCAAAATCTGCGCGCCGCGCTTCATTTTGAGCGCGGGAAAATTTTTGATGAGTACGATTATGTAAGCTATGCGCTCAGAGATTTTTACGAGGCAACAAAAACCGAGGACAATAACCTGAAATCACAGGCACACCTTAAAATGGCAAGAATTTACGATGATTATGTAGACTTTGAGCCTGCGGTTGACCACTACCAGAATGCGCTCGGCTACAGCGGTGAGGCAAGTAATGTAAGAGCGCAGACAAAAATACTCACCGAGATGGCAACAATGTTTGCGGACAGATACGATTTAAGCTCCGCAAGAATGCTCAGCGACTTATCAATTGATGCGGCAAGTGAATCTCAAGATCCGGTTTTGCTCTCAAAAACCTACAGCGCCGCCGCAAGGAACTATGAATATCTGGGCGAGGACTTTGCGGCGCTTGACAGTTATAAAAATGCATTTAAGGCGCTAAGCCCACTTGAAGATGATTATGACGTGTATGAACTTCGCGCTCAAAGCTACGAAGATGCCGCAGGTGTTATGGATAGGCTCGGAAACGTCGCTAAATCAGAGAATCTTCTATCAAAAGCTCGTCTGTATCGTCAAAGAGCTCAGCTCGCGCAGATGTCAGAGGCAGTATAAG
>CASGEP010000001.1 GCA_949300515.1 uncultured bacterium | reverse complement strand
AAAATACTAAATACACACTCTCTGAGTGCTTGAAACTAAGATATATCTTGAAAAAAATCATATTTACAAAAGTTTACAAACTTGGGGATTAATAGGTTAGCTTGTAATTAAAATCATCCAGAAGCTTTTGATTAATCATATCTTTTTGATATTTAGAAATTCCCATACCCTGATCTACCCAGACACTGTGCCCCGAATGACCCTGCCAGCAGTGCCTGTAGTATTTATTTCTCTCATCCCACGTCGGGTGCGGGTCGCAAAAATCGTATCCTCGCTTTACAATTGTTTCAAACCAGTATGCGCCTGTATCGCCGTTATCTACAAAGTTGCCAAAACACACCTTTAGCTTGCGTGTCTTTTCAACGTCAATCATACAGCTCCACTCGTTAATCCTGCATGCACGCTGGTAGGCTTTTGGCAGCTCTCCCGAGGCATCTTTTGTCAGAGGGAAATATTTTGTCGGATAAATGCCCTGCATAATCTTCTGCGGCGTGCAGCCCTCGCGCGCGTGTTCGCACCGGTGGCATTGCCCGAGCTCGCCTGCAATTATAAGATTGTCGTTACTTTTAAAAGTATCAAGATACAACTTTATAACATTTCCGACATATAAAATGTCGTCATGCATTAAATACAGCTTTTTAGCGCTTGTATTGTTAATTGCCCATTGATACCTTACATCATCGTTTAATGCTATGGTTCTTGTCAGAATTGCCCATATCCAGCGTCTGAAATCTTTATAATTAAACTTTGGTTCGGGAGGGAAAAGAGGGATTCTTGACCCCGGTTCATAGTGCTTCTTGTTGACTCTCAGTTTTATTTTTATGGGGGACATTGCATTTATAAAATTTTTGTCCGTATAGTGTTTTATTGTGTCCTCGCCTGATAAGTCATCGCCTATCCATACCGTATCTATGTAATCTCCGCAATGTTTCTTTAAACTTAAAAGAGAATATATCAGCGACTCGGGCTTCTTATACGACGGTATTGCAACATCCACTTTTTCCATTTCCAGATACTAGCATATAAATATATATTTTACAAGAATGTAAAATTAGCAATAAAACGTGTAATATTGCACGGATTAAAATATAAAGCTTGCAAAGTTTGCCCGTGTCGGGACGGTTTTTAGTCTTATATTGCCTGCAGTGTTTGGTATAGCACCTCTTAGAAACCTTATGTCGCTTGCCTTTAGCGGAAAGAAAGATTTTACTTTGCTCATCGGGCTTGAAAATAAAAATGAACAAAAAGAGAAGAAACAGGCCCAGGAAAAGGCTGCAGGACTAATAAAAACCCTTGCCGCAGTGTCTGCTGCGGGTCTGGCTGCAACTTTGGGATTTTTGCAAGCGGCAAAGAATAAAAATTTCTACAAAACCGTTGAGCCGTATCTGGATAAATTTTTAAAGCATTTGGATTTCACAAAAGATTGTGATTTGAGGCTTGCACACTACGGCGCACTGATATATCCCGCAAGCATTGCAGGATACTTTTATGCCAGCCGTGACAAGTATGAACGACTGGAAAATGCACGCCGTTTCTCAATTACCGTGCCGCTGATGTTAATTGCAGCGGCTGTAGCTCTTTTAAACAAAATTGCAACCAGGCACGAGTTTGAGCGCGACAGGACATTGCAGGAGAAAAACACGCAGCAGCAGGGGCAAACGGTGTAATTTAATTTGAACCGTTTGTATCTTTAATAACAAGAACGCTTGCCCAAAGCATAATCAAAAGGGCGATATAAAACCTTAAATCAGGATGTTCGTTCAGTATCAAAAGAGAAAATATAACTCCAAAAAACGGCGCAGCGGAGTAATATGCGCCCGCACGGGCGGCGCCCAGAAATCTTTGCGCGTATATGTACAGGCTCACACTGATACCGTAAGACATAAATCCCGTAAGCATAACAAGGATAATCCATTTTGCCTGAGGAACGGGGTTGTGCGCGGCAAATGCGGTAATAAGCCCGAAAAGCCCCGCAAAACAGCCTTTTATAATTGTTATCTGGCGTGTGTCTTTTGAGCTCAGCCGCCTTGTGCAGTTGTTTTCAAGCCCCCAGCAGACACAGGAAATTAACACAAGAATTGAACCTTTGTTAAATACAAAGCTGCCCGAGCCTTCAAAGCTGAGCACTATGCTTGCAATTGTAATTAAGATTATTGCCGCAAAAAGCCTTTTGGAAATGTTTTCGCTAAAGAGAAAATACGCGGCAAGCGCCGTTGCAACAAGTTCAAAATTGCCAAGGAGCGACACATTGGCGCCGTTTGTCAAAAGAACGCCCGCGGCAAGCGTGCTCACGGCTACGGTATCAAGCAGAACCATAGCAGCCGCCCAGGGAATTTCTTTTTTGGTAAGCGCCAGATTTACGCTCACACCTTTAAAAAGTGTGGTGAGCATAAGCCCGAGACCCGCGCCAAGATACAAAAATGCGCCCGTAAAAGCCGGAGGGACATATTTACCGAGGATTTTTATACAGGGAATGCACGCCGCATAAAGCAGTGCGGATAAAACAGCGCTCAGAGCGGCTTTTTTAAAGTTATTTTCCAAGATTTTCATTTAAGCTCCCCGTTCTGTACCCGAGTAAATCCATAGTTACATACTTAAAACCGAAACCCTTAAAGTCGTCGACAATTTTTTCCCGCACAGAGAGGAGTTTTTCAAATTCGCCGCATAAAATTTCAATCCTTGCAATATCTTTGTGGCAGCGTACTCTGAATTGTTTAAAACCGAGGGCACTAAGGATATCTTCCGCTTTTTCAATCATTTTAAGTTTGTCTTTTGTAATAATATCGCCGTAGGGAATTCTTGAAGCAAGACAGGCAAATGAAGGCATATCCCAGCTTGCAAGACCTTCTCGTTTGGATAAAATCCTGATTTCTTCCTTTGTAAGGGCGCATTCAAGAAACGGACTTATGATATTAAGCTCGCCGAGCGCTTTCATGCCGGGGCGGTAATCCTTTGTATCGTCAAGATTTGAACCCTCAAGAACACGGGTAAAACCGCGGCTTGAAGCTTGTTTTAAAAATTCCGTAAAAATAGCTTTTTTGCACAAATAGCACCTGTCGGGCGGATTTTGTGTAAAGCGTTCGATTTTGCTCTCGTCCATCTCTGCCGTTATGTGCTCTATTCCTTCATTTTTGCAGAATTCAACCGCTCTTATATATTCTTTATCCGCACAAAAGGGGGACTTAAGGGTAATCGCGATTACGTTATTTTGAAGTACATCATGTGCGACTTTGAGCAGGAATGTTGAGTCAACGCCCGCAGAAAAAGCAACCGCAGCGGAATTTAGAGATTTTATACGGTCTTTCAGGTTTTGAAATTTAGCTTCCAAAGACATTTTTTGCCTCTTGCATATTTTTTCTTATTTCCACCTTAAAGGGGCACCTTTTCTCGCATGCGCCGCAGGAAATGCACTCTCCGGCTTTGTGTTTTAGTGCGCCGTAGTGTTCTCGCACGGTTTCGGGCACTTCGCCCTGAGCCTTTGCAAGATTTAGAAATTTAGTTACCGATGCAACATCTATTCCGCGCGGACAGGGTGCGCAGTGTCCGCAGTACATACAGTGTCCGACCCAGCTTATGGAAGGAAAGGCGGCAAGGGTAGAGGCATAGTCTTTTTCTTCATCACCTGCTGTTTCGTAGCGTATACTTTCCTTTAGCTCCTCAATGCTTCGCGCACCCGACATAACGGATGCAACGGCAGGACGTGTCAGAGCGTAGTGAATACATTGTACGGGTGTGAGCGCCACCTTTGCAAGTGAGAGTGTGCGGCTTAACAAATCGCCTCCGCCAAAGGCTTTCATAACGGTAATTCCGACACCGAGCTTCTCGCAGATTTCATAGAGTTCCTGTCTGTCTTTATCCATATTAAGAAGTTTTCCGCTGTACTTTTCGGGGTTCCAGAGCTGTTCTACGTCTTCATCCGGCGGCTGCAGGTCGTAAAGGGGATTTATACTGAACATCAGAACGCTTATAAGTCCGCTCTCAACGGCTTTTTTGGCAACAACGGGGTTGTGGCTGCTAAGACCTATACATTTTATTTTGCCTGAATTTTTAAGCTCCAGAGCGTAGCGCATAATTTCGCCGCCCAGAATGTTGTCAAGGTCATCTAAAGAGTCGCAGTAGTGAATCATTCCTATGTCTATGTAATCTGTATTTAACTCCTTCAACATAGTTTCAAAACCTGCTCTGACTTTGTTTATATCTCTTGTTCTCAGGTACTGACCGTTTTGCCAGATACTGCACAGGTGCGACTGCAGGATAAATTTCTCTCTTCTGCCGTTAAGGGCGCGCGCAAGAGAGGTTCTGAGCGCAGGGTTTGGCGAGTACAGGTCAATACAGTTAACGCCCTCGCGCTCCATTAAATCCACAAACCCGCGTACTTCATCGTCTGTTTTATCAACAAAACCTTCGCAGCCCATGCCGATTTCACTCACCAAAAGCCCGCTTGCACCTAATTGTCTGTATTGCATAACTCCTCCCGATTTTTGCAAAACATATGCTTTTATACGCCCCGCGGCGACTTGTGATAAGTGCACAAGGGGGATGTGTTTATACTAATGGTATCATAAATATACAGTTTTGAAAGCCGTATGGCAAGGGCGGGGATTTAATTAGACGTTCATTCGTGCAGGGGTGTAAAAGTGGTGCACGTGCAAACATAACGTATACCTGTTATCCTGAACTAAACGTATTGTCATCCTGAATACAATATATTATCATCCCAAACACAATTCAAAAACAAACTGTGTCAAAATCGCCCTGTATGCACTCTTGCAAAAATATGCTAAAATATACAAAATCGGGACTGTAACAGTCGTGCCTTTAAATTCAATCATATCAGGATAGAATAAAGCACACATCTGCGGGTTTATACGGGGAAGCACAAATGGAAATCCATATAACACACGGACAAATTGCAAAACTAAAAAAGAAATTGTGCCGCAAACGCGTGCTCATTTACGGAACGGGAAAATTTTTCCACAGGATATACAAAGACTTTAATCTGGCTGAACTGAACATTATTGGAGTTGTTGACAGAAAATACGAGTCAAACAGATTTACACAGGGTGATTTCGGTTATAAAATTGTGCATTTGAATGAAATTCGCAAGCAAAATGCCGACTGTATTTTAATTTGCCTTGAAAATCCGTACAGAGCGGAAACTCAACTGAAACCATATTTAAACAAAAATAAGATAATCGCACTAAACAAAAAATCGCCGCTATCAAGCGCTATATACAATTTGTCGCTGCAAATGCAAAAAATTAAAAATCGAAAGAATTTTGTCTTAATAAAACAGGATGGAACAAAAATATACAACCCCAAAATTAAAAATCTAAAGGTTAACTTGCGCGGAGAAAACCCGCGAGTCGAAATATACGAGCCTTTTGAAGCAAAAATACAATGCGAAATATCCTGCGCAGACAACAGTTTGGTTAGGATACACCCTTATAACACATATCAACGCGCGCGAATACTGGCAGGGTGCGGAAATACCATTGAAATAGGCGCTTGCACCACAATTGGAGAGGCGTGTTTTTACCTTTCCCGCACCAAGCACACAAAAGTAAAAATCGGGCAGGACTGTATGTTAAGCAGCGGGATAATAATTCGCACAAGCGACGGGCACAAAATATCGGACAAAGACGGCAATATGATAAATCCGCCGCAGGATGTCATTATTTCAGACCATGTCTGGGTTGGCGCAAGGTCAATGATTTTAAAAGGCACAGAAATCCCCTCTAACTGCATTGTTGGCGCCTGCGCTCTGGTGAATAAAAAGTTTAAGGAAGAAAACTGTATTATAGCGGGTGTTCCAGCAAAAATTGTTAAAAGAAACATAAACTGGGACAGGAATTTGCCCCCAGGTGATAATTAGACAGCCCGATAGTCTTATTAATTGCGCTGTGCATTGCTGCAGGTGAAATATTATCGTACAGCTGCCATGTTACTCATTTAACCCGCGCTCCTTATTAACTAACTCAATTAATTTCTTATAAAATTTATTTATAAATGGATAAAATCCTATTTTTAGTTCGCTGTCACTGCCTTTATTAATACAGTACAAGCCGATATTGTATAATACTTTTTCTTTATCGATTGTTTTTATATCTTTGTATGAGATGGATTTTTCTTTGTATCGAAACGTTGCACTTATAACTCTTTTATCTGTCAAAAAATAAGTTGCGCCCTCAAGTATCGCAGAAAGGTAAATTAAATAAGCCATAAGTAAAATTAAAACCATACAGCAGATTATTTGGGTTTTATCAATTGATAAATAATTGTAAAATATAAGAAAAGGGACTATGGAAGTATTTGTTATTGCGGCAGCTAAAAGATTTAAAATTATGCCTGCAAATATTCCTGCGCGATGTCGATAAGTGTATAAAATTTTATCATTCTGGTAACTTTTCTTTATTTTTTTATTAATTATTGAATAAAAAAACGGCAACAATGATAATGGTGCTAAAAATACTAAAATATATAATGTTTTTTTAATAAACTCTATCCTACTTTGGTAAATAGTAACAATATCGGGGGCAATGTTCAGGTCATTTATATTAAACTCAAGGGACGCTGTTAAATATTTAAAAAGCACTATGCCAACTACCGAAATTAGTGGTATATAAGTATCATAAAATCTTTTATCAAGTTTAAGTTTCATAATTTACCTTATTATAAATATAATTTATACTGATTGTATAAAATACAGTGTTATTATATCAGAATTGGCGTAATGATAATAGCTGTAAATTGTATTTATAGTTTGCAAAGAAAGAAATTCAGGATGACAATATACTGCATTCGGGATGGCAAAACGTTTAGTTCGGGATGGCAGGTGTATTAAATTTGCACGTTATCTGTGGCGGTGTTAATTTTGTTTTTTACCGTGCACTGATATAAACCTTTTATACATTTCTTCTATTTTATCCCCAAATGCGTAAGCTTCCGCTTCAAGGGGGTTGTTTTTATAAGCGTCGCTCGGTATACCCATTAATCCCAAGCCTACATAATCACTGCAGGCTTTTAAGTCCTCATATGCCTTTATACCCTCGGGCGAGTCTGCTTTAATTTTTGGTAGTTCAAGTACTTTTTTGAAGTTTTCATTGATTTGTGTGTATAATTCTTCCGTCCATCTTTTTTCTGTGCTTGTCAGAAATTCCGGCAGCCTGCCTTCGCTTTGCGCCATGTTGTAAGCAAATTGATATTGAAAGTTTGTTATATTGTTATTTGCTTTCTCTATCATGCTTTTTGCCATAGATTTGGCGTACATTTCAACTGTTATACCTTCCGTCCTTAGCATATTAGTATGCTGTTTGCAGTGCTGCAGCTCATGCGCCATCATGTTGAGCCGGTCTTCTTTTTGCAGGGCTGTTAAAAAATTTTCCGAAAAGCTGATAACGTTTTTATTCGGATTGTAGCCTCCTGTTACATATGCTCCTCCGATGTTTTTGATTATGATATTGTCGGGTGCAGCTCCTTTTAAACCCATATACCCGACAAGCTCATCATATGCCTTGTTGATAAAGTCCATGTCTTCAAGGTCTTTAATTTCCATAAAACTTTTTTGCAAATCCGATGGAATATCGGCAAGGATATCCGTTTTTTGCATGACTTCCTTGCTGTTTTTTCCTTTTGTTATGGCCAATACGCCGACACCAACCAGCGCTGCCACTGCAGCTGCTGCAAGTGCCGCCCCTGTTGCGCGAGTATTTGCGGTAGTACTGCCATTGTTGCTGACGTTATTGTTATTTGCCGCCGTAAATGCTATTTTTGTAGACGGCTTTGAGTTTTTGGAGCTTTGGTATTTATATACGCCGATAGCTGCGGGTCCTATTTTTAGCATAGTTTCCCCTTTATCTGTTTTTGTTGTACTGTTACAAAGCCTGAACAGATTAAAAGTTGCCCGCTTGTTATATCTTAGTGTTTACAAATATTCTTTTGGTATTGCATACAGTACTGTTTCGGAGTTATCCCTGCTGTAGTGTCCGAGCTTATAAGCGTAATCGGTTAAATTTTCGCTTAAAAATATCGGAATATTTACAAAATCAAAGTCGGAATGATATATCGAAATTGCAAGCTGGGGTCTGAATTTATTAATAACACCCATAGCACCTTTAATTGCGGGAAGCTCCGCCCCTTCTATGTCCATTTTAATTAAATCGGGTGCTTTTATGTTATT
Source organism: uncultured bacterium (assembly GCA_949300515.1). Taxonomy (GTDB): domain Bacteria; phylum Cyanobacteriota; class Vampirovibrionia; order Gastranaerophilales; family Gastranaerophilaceae; genus Galligastranaerophilus. The sequence continues at coordinate 70,720 of CASGEP010000001.1, read as the reverse complement.
GTTTGAAAAGTAGTTATCAATACTTGTAACTTTAACTTTTTTCTCTAAGTCGCTGTATTTTTCGGTGTCGTGTTTTTTTGTTGATACACCTTTTAAAACCGAGCCTGATAAAAGCGCATTATTCAGACAAAATACGGCTTCTCCGTCTTTGTCCGCAACGGCGGAGTTTATTATCTCCACTTTGCCGCCTCTTTTTAAAACGGCGTCCATTGCGGGATTTTTGGCTATGTCGTAAATTGCTTCAAAAGCGTATATTTTTTCTAAATTCGGCATAAATTTATCGTATGCGAGAAAATTTCTGCCGTCAAAAAAGCCTAAATCGTAAATAATTTTTATTTTATCCAAAACAAGCCTGTCTACGTACTGTTTGTAAATGTTTCTTGCATTGTAGTATTTTCTGATGTTATGGTTTTTAACGGCGTATTCGTCCATGGCATCATTTACCATACAGGTTCTTGACGAGTATACAAGTTTTAAAAGTTCTCTGTCTTTTTCCTCGTCTAACATGTTTAAAATTTTGTCCAGATTTTCATCATTTAAAAATTCGTTGTTGTTTTTGTAATAAAAATCGCAAAATCTCTCCTGCGGGAGAAAATCTATATTGTAATATTGAAAGATATTCATAACAAGAGAGTAATCCCTCCTTGTGGACGATACAACAAGGTCGATATCTTTTAGTGTATTAATCTGTGAAAACGGAAAAATCCCGACTCCTTCAACGGTACCTGTTTTAAACGTGTCGATAAAACATTTAATATTAACATCATTTCTGTATTTTTTTATGTCATGGTACATTTTTACCCCGACATCGCCCGCGCCGAATATTGCTATATTTGCCCCGGGTTTTATTTTATCAAACAGTATCTTTTTTAAATGTTCTTTAATCATTTTTACTCCGTCCTAAATCACTGTATATCAAGTTCTTTTCTTATAAATTCCGTTATCATTTTCCCGACACCCCCGGACGGGTAAAAGTATTCTTGTTTTATAAGCTTAATTCTCTGTTCTTTTTTGTAATCGTTTTTATTTATCAGTAAATCGTATATCATTTGCGGTATTTCATCAAGGTTTTGGGGTATATAAAAAGTTTTTTTCATTTTTAAGCCAAAGTCGTTAAATCCGCAGCGCGAGTTTTTATCAAGAAAAATAATCGGTTTTTGACTGAAACAGTACTCGCCAAGGAAGGACGAGCAGTCGGTTATCAGTATATCCGAAGTTTTAAAAATATCAAAGTAGTCCCCTTTATCCCACACGCTTGCATTTTCAAGAGTATTCCATTCTTGAATGTACGTGTCATATTCGTCTTTTGTCATAAAACCTTCGGATATGCACTTAAACTCCAGCATGGGGTGGGGTTTAAAAATAAACGAATAGTTTTTGTTGTTTTTTGCAAAATCAAGAAAAAACCTGTAATGCTCCATAAAATTAGACATTTCAAGTCCTCTTTGATCAATAGAGTGGTGCGGCGCCCATATTATTCTGGGGCGTTTTGATTTGCCGTCTTTCCAAAGTGCTTCAAAATAAGGATTTACAGGCTCTTTGTAGTAATCCATTTTTGGATAGCCAGTAGTTTTTAAAATCTCTTTATGTTTTATTTTTGCGGCCTTTTCGTAAAATGTTTTGTGATAAGGGGATTCGCAGAACATTTTCCATAAATTTCCGCTTAAGTTCTGTACGGCGATTGAACCCCAGCTTTTAACATCAATTGAGGAGTAGCCGTAAGAAACAATGCAGCTAAGTGCGTATTTTGAAACGGCGCAGGGGTGCCAGTCGTCAAGAACATACCATGGCTGCTGATAGAACACTATATCGGGCTTAAATGTATCAATCGGCGTAAAATTTCCGTCGTTTTTCGGGCACCCGTCAACTGCTTCAATTCCGAGGTTTTTAAAAAATTCAATATTTTCGCTCTGGGAGTAGTATTCTCTGTCTTTTGTAATTATCGGGTAACACAAAACGGGCAGAACTTCAAAATTCGGGTCGTTTTTTAAAATGTCATAAACGGACTGATAGCCCCATTTTGCATTTTCTTCGACAATAAATAACACGCGAAGCGGGTGAGTTTTTTTATTTCTTTTTTTGAGGTTTTTAATTACATTTAAGTAGTTGATTTTTGAATTTATTTCATCCGAATTTAAAAAGAGAGCATATTTTAGGGTCTTTGGGATATTTAAAGTGAGTTTTAAATATTTCAGAAGGAGTGAATTTTTAAGCATAAAGTCATTAAAAACTTCGTTTTTTGTTTTGTCTAAAAAGCTGTCAAAAAGGCATTTATCGGGCATTACGCCGTGCTTTTTCATAAAAAAGTATATTTGCGCGGGGTTAATTGTCGAGCAGATGATGACATCAATGTTTTCGTTTTTAAAATCGTAGGGGTTGAAAACTTTGAAATTCTTATAGCTGTCGGGCTTATTGTGCAGATATCTTATATCGGATACCCCTTTGATATTAAAATAAGAGTTTAAGTCGAAACTGTCCGCCAGTGCATCAAAAAATATGCCGTTTCCGTATATTAAAACTTTTTTATTTTTATATTTTTTGGATAAATTTTCAAGTCTTTTTTTAAAGCTGCTTTTTTTAAACAGATTTATGTAGTCTGTATACTCTTTGTTTTCAAATTTTTTAAAATCCTGAGTCATTATTAAAATAAATCCTCCCTTGTGACGTTAATAACCTGTCCGGTGTAGCTGCTAAGGATTGTTTCAAGGGATACTTTTGCAACTTTTTTTGGCGAGAGCAGGGTGTCCTCGGGTTCTTTTCCGAAGTTTTGAAATCTCATCTGTGTTGCCGTGCGCTCGGGATTTATAACATTTACCCTGATGTCAAATTTTGCCCACTCCTCGCTCAGTGCCTGTGCCAGATTTACAATAGCAGCTTTTGAGGATGAGTAAGTACAGTATTTTGCGCGCCCTCTTGTGTAGGAGCTTGAGGTGTAAAAAAGCAGCGAGCCTTTGCTTTCTTTTAAATAATTAAAAGATTCTTTTGCAATGTTTATTGCGCCCAGATAATTAACGGCAATTTCCTTTTGTATGTCGGACATATTTCTTGCTTCAAGATTGCCGATATTTAATACTCCCGCCGTATTTATAACGCAGTCAATTTTACCTTCTTTTTTGTTTACGTCCGAAAGAGAGTCTTTTACAAGGTTAAAATCGGAAATATCTACCCCGTTTTTCCTTGAAAAACCCCGTACTCTGGCACCGTATTCCTCTGCAAGTGTGCATATTTCCCTGCCTATGCCCCTTGAGTGTCCAAAGACAACCAAAACTTTATCTTTTATGCACTCAAGTCCGACATCGTCAAGTTTCAGGCTTTTTAGCTGAAAAAGTTTGTCTGCAATTGCAACATCAAGCGGATAGGTTATTTTTCTGTTAAAATGGTCGCCCTCCACTATATAAACCTCGCAAAGACCGTATTTTAAAACAAGCGAACAGTCATCCGTTACATTTTTTGCCTCATCGTCATTGAGCGAAAGCTCGTGCGCTTTTTTTATTACGGGTAAATAAAAACACTGCGGGGTTTGTCCTCGTCTGAAAAATTTTCTCTCGGGAATTTGTTTGATAAAGTTATCGTCATTGGCAATTACAATAGTGTCGCTCGAGGGTATGGCAACATCAATTGCTTTATGTGTTTTTAGCGCCTCTATGCAATCATCTATTATTTTTGATGAGATAAAAGGTCTTACGGCATCATGGATTAGTACATTTGCCTGTGTGTCTTTAATTGAGTTAATACCGTTAAATGAACTGTCTTTCCTTGTTGCGCCGCCCTGCACAATTTTTACGGGCTTTTTTGAGTTGTTTATTTTTATTATGTTTTCAACCTGTTCAATATAATCTTTGTTTGCAACAATAATTATCTCATCAATTTCAGGGTGTTTTTGAAAAGTCTGCAGGGTATGCTCAATTACTGTTTTGCCTGCAATTTTTAAGAACTGTTTGGGGGTATTGAGTCCCGTTCTCTCCCCGCTTCCCGATGCCAGAATTATTGCATAATTTTTCATTTTTTACCCCAAAGACTATATTTCAAGGTCGCACCTTGTTTTTCTAAGGACAGCTTTCCTGAAAGCGGTTTTCAGTAATTCCCCCGCGCCGACCCAGTAGGCGTTTCTGTCCATCCTGTGCTGTTTGTAAGCAAGCATTGAGTAAAGCTCAACAAAAGGATTGTCAAAATTTTCAACCAAAGTCTGCGGATTATCGTAGCCCGTAAATTCGCTGCATTTTTTAATAAGTTCATCCCTGATTGCTATGTGCCTGTCGGGATTTTCGGGCGGATTTTCAAAATCATAGATATTCGCATTATTTAGAAAATCAATTTCTTTTACAGGGTTAAAAAACTCAATCAGCCCGTAATATCTCGGGTCTTGCCTGTTGTCAAAAGGTTTTGTTTTTAAATCAAGCATTAATACCGGTGTGTCAAACGCAAGAGAGGGAATGGCGGCATGGAGCGCTCTTGTAACTACACAGTGCGCGCTGTGGTACATATAAAGCGCCATTTTTGCGACTCTAAAGCGTTCATATTGATTGAAATATACGCTCATGCGCCTTGAAACATTATAGACGGGACGATTGGTCCTTTTTTTGATTTCATCCTGAATATACTTTGGCATATCAACGGTTAAAATGTAGTTTTGACGTTTAATTTCAGGATTTTTTTTTATTGTCATTGTAATACAGCCTGAAAAATAAGCGGGTATATCAAGAGAGTGCAAATACTCCATAGTATCCGTGTCACGGCAGCCCACGGGACCATGGTTAATCAGATACCGTTTTAATTTTTTTGTCATATGCTGCCTTGTAACCATTTTTAAATGCATTGAAATCAGCAAAGGGTCGATGTCTTCACTCGGGGGCATATGCTTTGGCTCAAGCATCCATGCTGCATTCATTATGGTTTTGACTTTTTGTTTTGATTTGAACCTGTCAATCCTGTCGCGGTGTATATATTCATCAATCCTCGGTAAAAAGCGCATTGCGGCGATACTCTGTATATCATCGCCGATATTTACCGCGCTGTATTTTAAAACTCCGAATTTGCTCTCGCTCATAAATTTTATTTTAAGCCCTTAAGGGTATTATGGCAAGCTTGAAAATTATTCGGGTATTATATATAATCATAAAAAGTTGCGGAGAGTGATTATGACAGAGCAGGAAATTTTGGTGTATCTGAAAAGTGTTAATTTCGATAAGCAATTGAAGAAATTAAACAAAATTAAAAATAAAAAAGTCTTATTCTACGGTGCGGGTGAATTTTTTGAAGTTGTTAAAAACAATTACGATTTATCATCGCTTAATGCCGTTGGAATATGTGACAGGAGATTTTATCCGGAGCAGGAAGGACAAGACTTTTTGGGGTATAAAATTATACCCTTTGAAAAGTTAAATGGTTATGATTTTAATCTTGTGCTTGTTTCCACTCTGAAATATTTACCTGTTTTAGACAGTCTGGAAAAAACTTTTAAGGGTAAAAAAATAAAAACGGAACCTCTTGTAAACAAGCCGTTTGTTGCGATTTTAAAAGAGATTTTCGGGTAGGCAGATGTATGACAAAATTTATTCTTACTCTGTTTCGGCTTAAAAATTTTTTATATAATAAATTACCCAAAGACTCTTTTTTATATGAAATTTTGCTCCTTTTGCCGAGAAAAATTATTATGGACTCTGAAACAAAAAACGCCGTTCAGGCGGAAATTGACGAGTATTTAAGTACGGGCAAGGTCGGCTTGTTTGAAACAATTGAGCTTGAAACGATTAACAGGTGCAATGGCGAGTGTGCGTTTTGTCCCGTTAATCGCAAGGATGACAAGCGAAAATTTAAAATTATGGACGAGGATTTGTTTAAAAATATTGTAAATCAGCTGCGTGATATGGGCTATGACGGCAGAATTCAAATTTTTTCAAACAATGAGCCTCTTTTGGATAAAAGAATTTGCCAATTTGCAAAGTACATAAAAGAAACCTGCAAAAAAGCCCATCTTTCGATTTTTACAAACGGGATATTGCTCAATAACGAAAAATTTTGCGAACTTGTAAAATATTGCGACACTTTCTGTATTGATATGTACTATGAGGGTGAGAAAAAACTACCCGATAACATTAAAAAAATTGTAGAAATCTGCACCGCAAACCCTGTTTTAAGGCGTAAAGTCATAATTCAGATGATAAATAAAAACGAAATCAGAAATAACAGAGGCGGTCAGTCTAAAAACAGGCACTTTACCTACAAGCTAAAGACAAATTGCAGATTGCCCTTTAAACAGGTGATAGTCCGTCCTGACGGGAAACTGTCGCTGTGCTGCAATGATGCCCTCGGGATTTATACACTCGGCGACCTGACACGCCAGACCCTTCTTGAGGCGTGGTATGGCGATGATTATAAAAACATCCGCGATACGCTTGCAAAAGGCGGCAGAAGCAGTGTTTCGCTGTGCAAGTACTGTGATAATTTCGGAGGGTTCGGACAAAACGAATCCAAAAATCACGTGTTTACGCCCGCACAGTTTTCAAGTAAATGGGAACAGGTTGATAAGCTCTTGAAATAGTTTTGCGCGTGTAATGTTTCAAATATTCTTGCCGTTTTTCTCTACAGTTGTCCGCCGACGGATTTATAAAGGCTTAATGATGCTATAATTGCGTCCGCCTTGCTTTTAATTTCTTCTTTTTGAAGGGATAAGAGATTTTCTTTGTATTTTAGCGTATCGAGGTATGAAACCGCGCCTTTTTCATATTTATAGTACATATCGTTATAATATTTTGTTTCGCACTCAACCCGTTTGATGTCATTTTGGTTTTTTGTCGTATTTGTTTTTAAATCCGCAAGACTGTCATTTATTTCCTGCATTGAGGTCAAAATTGTTTTTTGATAAGTGTTAAACATTTGCTCGTATTTATACTTTTTCCCTCTCAGTCTTGCAAGAAGCTTGCCGCCGCTAAATATGGGCTGGGTCAGCCCGCCGCCTAATGACATTATAAAACTTTCCCAGTTAAAAAGCGGGGAAAAAGCATAGGCGTTAAAACCGAGAAATCCTGTCAGATTAATGCTCGGGAGGAGATTTTTGCGGGCAATTTTAACGTCCAGTGCCGCAGCCTGCAATTGCGCTTCGGCTTTTAAAATGTCGGGTCTTTTTTCTATAATTTCGGAGGGTATGCTCTGCGGCAGGTCTTTTAATATCTCTATTGAGTCAATAGTGCCCCTTTGAAGCTCTGAGGAGTTTTCGCTGCTTTCTCCTATTAAAACGCTGAGTTGGTTAAGCAGCTTGGCGCGGCTGTTTTTTAGGGTTTCAATATCAGACAGGGCTTCGGTGTATGATTTATCCGCAACGGTTACATCCGTTGATGAAGCAAGGCCGTAGTCGTAATTAATTTTTGTTAAATCAAGAATTTCTTTCCTTAGAGCCGTAAGCTCATTTTGATATTCAATTTGTTTATCAAGGCTTAGTATATTGAAATAAGTCGATGCACTAAGGGTGGTAAGTGAAATAAATGCCGATTTTTCATCGTACTTTAATGCTTCGTAATCTTTTTCAACTTTTTTTGTATTAGAATTCTCTAAATTTTCAGCCATAGCTGTTTTTGTGCAAAATATGGTGCAGGTACAGGCTAAAACAAAAATAAATACAAAAAATATTTTTTTCATAGCTTCTATCCTCGTTTGATTTATACTATCATGGATAAATATTTTAAAAATGGGCTCGATAATGGAAATAAGAGAAGTGGTAAATAATAAAGCAGAGTTTATGCCGCTGCTGTTAATCGGTGATGAAGACGAGTTAATGGTCGGCAAATATTTGGAGTGCTCAAAGCTTTATGCTTTATATGAAGATAATGCTTTAGTGTCCGTTTGTGCTCTTGTAATTATTAACTCTGATACAATTGAAATAAAAAATCTTGCCACATATCCAAAATATCAAAACAGGGGTTATGCTTCAAAATTATTAAATTTTGTATTTGATAAGTATAAGGATAGCTTTAGAAAAGTAATTCTCGGTACGGGCGAGAATGATATTACTTTGAATTTCTATAAAAAGCGCGGGTTTAGACAAACCCGCAGAGTAAAGAATTTTTTTGTTGATAATTATCCGCACCCCATATTTGAAAACAGTAAACAGCTTGTGGATATGATTTACCTTGAAAAATCGCTGTTTGATTAATAAAAGGCTGAATTTTTAATAAAATCGCGTCTGTTCAAGTTTTCTCCTTACAGTCCAGTTAACTTTTCCTGTTCTTCGGGGTATCTTGCACCCGTTATTTCAATGCTTTCAATGTGTTTTCTGATGTCTTTAAGTTCATCAGGGGTGAATGTTATGTCCTGTGCGCCGATGTTTTCTTGCAGTCTTTCAATTTTCTTTGTTCCTGGGATTGGTACAATCCATGGCTTTTGTGCCAAAAGCCAAGCAAGAGCAATTTTTGCGGGTGTCGTTCCTTTCTGTTGTGCCAACTCTTTTACATAATCAACAAGAACAATGTTTTTTTGAAGATTTTCTTCGCTAAAGCGCGGGATTGTGCTTCTAAAGTCTGATTTATCAAATTTTGTATCTTTGTTAAATCTTCCCGTTAAAACGGCTTTACCGAGCGGCGAAAAGGGTACAAAGCCTATGCCGAGTTCTTCTAAAGTGTTGAGCAGTCCTTCTTCGGGTTTTCGGTACCACATTGAATATTCGCTCTGAACGGCACACACGGGGCAGACGGCGTGGGCTTTTCTTACCGTGTTTGCACTTGCCTCCGATAATCCGAAATTAAGAACCTTACCTTCTTCAATAAGCTCTTTAACACATCCTGCAACATCTTCAATAGGTACATTGGGGTCAACTCTGTGCTGGTAGTACAGGTCAATATAGTCTGTTCTTAATCTTTTTAGGGAGCCTTCGACAGCTTTTTTAATTGTTTCCGGGCGGCTTGAAAGACCCGTCGGGCGGTTAGAGGCATCGAGTTTATAGTTATCAAAATCGTAACCGAATTTTGTTGCAATTTTTACCTGATTGCGGACAGGCTCGAGTGCTTCGCCCAAGATTTCTTCATTTTCAAAAGGTCCGTAAACTTCAGCCGTATCAAAGAAGGTTACGCCCATATCCACCGCTTTTCTTATTGCTGCAATTGAATCTTCTTTCTTTGGAAAAGGCGGGTAGCTCTGGCTAAAACCCATACAGCCAAGACCGATACAGGAAACCTCAAGTTTATTTTGTCCTAAATATCTTTTTTTCATGTCGTTCTCCTTAATTTAATTTTGCTTTAATTTTCTCAGCCATTTTTGCGCCGGCATTGTATGCGGACTCAAGCTCTTTGAGGAATTCTTCCCTGTTGTGTTTTCTTTTTCTTCAACATCCCAAACATCTGCCACATATTTGCCGTAATCGCTGAATTGCAAAGTGTCATAGGCACAGAGGATTTCGGGTTTTTCATATGTCATTTCTATCCATTTTTCAAATAAACCTAAGGGCCCCGACTTGTCTTTTCCGACAAACCAGTCGTTAAATCTGTCGGGCTTTACGTTCATAGTATAGATAATCGCTGTTTCAAGTTTTTTGGGCGGAATTTTGGAGCCTGCTTTGTCATAAACATACACAGGAAAAAGCAGTCTTTCCATAAACGCTCTCATTTGTGCGGTTAGCTCCCCAAAGTATACGGGCGAGGCAAAAACAAGCCCTTCCGAGTTGGATACTTTTTCCAATATTTCTTTTAATTCATCGGGATATGCACATTTGCCGCAGGATTTACCGTTTTTTACTTTGCAGGCAAAGCAGCTGTAGCAGCCCTTGTAATTTAAGTCATATAAATTGATTATTTTAGCATTTATTCCCGTGTCTTGTGCGCCTTTTTTAAAGCTTTCGCACATTTTTGCGGTATTCCAATTTTTTCTCGGGCTGCCGTTTAGTATATAGATTAATGTTTTATTGTTTTTTGTATTTGTCATTGTTTGCCGCCTTCCTTATTTTATTTTTAAAATCAAAATTGTTGATAAAAAGGAGAAAAATATGTTAGCGGAACATGTAAAATTTATGAACGACTCTCACTATTATGAAGGTGAAAAAGTTAGTTTTATGAAAACGGGTTTAAAAATTGCGGGATTAATCTTTAAGCCCGAAAACAAAGCCGATACGAAATTCTTTAGTGAAGACGCTTATAAAAGGGCAAAAGACCCGAAAGAAATCTATACAATAGACGGTGCAACGCATGTTGATTTATATGACAAACCGGAGTTTGTAGTGCAGGTTGTTGAAAAGTTAACCGAGTTTTTTAATAAGAATATAAAATAGTTTGCATTTAAAACACAAACAAGGAGGCGAGAATATCGCCTCCTTTTATAATATAGAAGTGTAAACTATTTTTCGTTTAATACTTCTTTTAGTGTTTTAAGTGCGGCTATAGTGTTGGGGAAGCCGACATAAGGCAGGCATTGGATGATTGCTGCCGTTATTGTTTCTTTTGAGTTTCCGGCTTTTAAATTGCCCCTGATGTGGCTTTTTAAGGTTGCATTGTTACCCGTAGTTACAAGTGCTGCTACAAACAGCAGCTCTCTTGTTTTGATATCAAGCCCTTCTCTTGTGTAGTAATCACCAAAGCAGACTTCCGTTAAAAATCTTGCAACATCTGCACCCATATCGTCAGGCAGACCTGTTAACACCTGTTTTATTTCATCGCCGTAGAGAGGATTTTGTATTGCAAAACCTTTTTCGTAGCGTTCTTCTTCTTTGACTGTTGCGGTTGATTTAAGGGGTGTTTCTATTCCTTTTTCTTTAAAAACTTCGTTTAATACACTAAGTGCGTTTAGGGTTTTTGGAAATCCGATAAACGGTGCAAGCTGGTAAATTGCTTCTCTGAGTTCAATCGGAGTGGCTCCTGCGTTCATTGCTCCGCCGATGTGTGCTTTTAGCTGCGGGAGTGTCTGTTGAACAGCCAGAGAGGTAACTGTTATCATTTCTCTTGTTTTAATATCAAGTTCGCCGACCGTAAAGACTTCGCCAAAGATGTACTTTTGCAAAATTGCCATCATCTCGGGGTCATCGCCCTTCGGAGTCAGCGCTTCGCCGCCAAAAAGTGTTTTATAATTCTTTTTACAAATATCTGTTCTTGTCATGTTTTTATCCTCATTTTGCACTGCTGCAGCAAAGATTATATTTTGCGACAGTATTAATGCCAAAAACAACGTTAATATTTTTTTCATCTGTAATACTGCCTCTTTCTTTTTTATGCTGGCGTACGTATTTTATTTGTTTAAGCAATGCTGCTTTGCTCTCTTGTCAGAACTTTGCCTTCGCATTTCATAATTGCATCTTCCAGAATTATTTCTCCGATTGAATCTGCCACAATTGTTCCTGATTTTGGATTTTTAACAGAGTCGATATGTCCTTTTATATCCGCTTCAACTTCCGAGTATTCAAAAGACAGGTCTGTAGCTTCCATGGTGCAATTTACCAGTTTCAGATTTTTACAGTAGCACAGGGGTTGTGTTCCGATAATTTTGCAGTTGATAAATGTAAGATTTTTGCTGAACCAGCCGAGATACTCGCCTTTTACAACGGAGTTTTCAACCGTGATATCTTTGCTGTGCCAGAAAGCATCCTTTGTATCGAGGTTTGAATTTTTAATTTTGAGATTTTTCATATATTGAAATGAGTATTTCCCTGTCATATTAAGATTTTCAATATCGACATTTTTGGATTCAAAAAGAAAATACATTGAATCAATTGTGGAGTTAGTTATTTTTACATCTTTACATCTCCAGCCAAATTCGGGCGAGATAATGTGACAGTTGTTTACCGATATGTTTTTACATTCTCTGAGGCATTTAATTCCTCCTATGCTGCTGTCCGTTATTTCACCGTCCCTGCAATACCACAGCGGCGCTCTTGTTTTGTCATCCATTGATGAATTTTTCAGCAAAAACTTTTTTGCATGCCATATGGGGTAGCGAAGCGAAAAAGAACATCTGTTTACGCAAAAATTTCTGCATTCCTTTAATACGGACTCGCCGTCTGCGGGACCTTCAAATTTGCAATTTAAGACTTCGGTGTCTTTAATGTTGTACAAAGAACGTTCTTCATCAAATGTTTGGTTTGAAATTTGATTTTTCATTTGATATTCTCCTTGGTTGTCAAGTTTCGACTGTTTGGAATTTGAGATATAATTATAGCTGCAAGCATTATAATGCAGCCCGATATTTCTTTTATTGTAAGGGTTTCACCGAGTATTACCACGCCGCCAAGTACTGCAAAAATCGCTTCGGTACTTAAAATCAACGTTGCAAGGACAGCTTTTGTCGCCTTGTGTCCATAGTTTTGCAGGGTGTAGGCAACACCTGTTACAATAATGCCTATAAAAAGAATAGGTTTCCGGCCTGCAATAATTGACTCCATAGTTGGATGTTCAATAAGCAGCATAAAAGGCAGAGATAAAACGCCCGCCACAAAAAACTGAACAGCCGCCAGTTTTACGGCATCGGCTCTTTTGGAGTAATAGCTTACGGTTATTATGTGCAGTGCGAAGAAAAAAGCACTGATTAAAAGTCCTATATCCCACATGGCAAACGACATTACCTCTTTTGCACACAAAAGGTACAAGCCTGCAAGTGCAACAATAATGCTTATTTTTACGTTTGTTTGCAGTCTTTGTTTTAAAAATATTGCAATAATGGGAACGAAAATTATATACAAAGATGTGATAAACCCTGCTTTTCCCGCATCAGCGTATATCATGCAGTACTGGTTTATTGAAAAAGCAAAGAATATAACAATTCCTGCCAGTATTCCGCCTCTTAACAGTATTTTTGAGTTATATGATTTTGTGTGCTCCGCCGCAAATTTTTTAAAAATGTACATCACGGGAAGCAGGCTCAAAACGCCGATAAAGCACCTTAAGGTATTAAATGTGAACGGACCTACATAGTGCATTCCGAGTTTTTGTGCGACAAATGACAGCCCCGAAATAAGCGCTGTCAGTATTAAAGCTATATTACAATATAAATACAGGTTTTTTTGCTGCATATTTTTTGTCCGGATTTTTACACAGCGGCTTTATGATTGCAAGTTTATCTTTGCTGTTTGCGGCTACAGCCGCTTGATTGTCTGTGTTCCATACTATTATTTACATTCTTTGTTAAAAAATCAAATACTTATGCTGTATTAACTTCTATGCCTCAAGGGCATAAATGTAATATATCCATACTTTATAGTAACATTTAAACTCTATACCGCTGCCAGACTTTTTACATTTGTTTTTGGCGGATTTCCGAACATTTTTTTATACTCTCTGCTGAATTGTGTCGGGCTTTCGTAGCCTACAATATAGCTTGCGGACTCTGCATTGTGTTTGCCCGTGAGCATAAGGCGCTGTGCCTCATTTAGTCTTAGTTGTTTTTGATATTGCAGAGGGCTTGTCTGTGTTACTTTTTTAAAATTCCTGTAAAATGACGAGGGAGCCATATTTACAAGCTTTGCAATTTCATTCATATTGAGTTTTTCGCTGTATTTTTCTTTGATTAGTGAAATTACTTGTGATATCTGGTTTGAGCGGGTACCTTTTGTGTTAATTAAACGCAGTTGATTGCCGAGAGGCCCTGTTAAAAGCCTGTAATAAATTTCTTTTATTATTATCGGAGCCATTATCTGTCTTTCGGACTCTGATTTTTCAATAAGCAGGGCAAGACGGTAAAAAGAATCAAGCAGCTGCTCATCGGTGTCGGCTATTGCAAGCGCCCTGTCATCACTGTCAATATTTTTAGGTAATTTTGTTTCCAATATCAAATTTGAAATTATATTGGAGTCAAGTTCCAATATAAGAACAACAAAGGGTTCTCTTTCGCTTGCTTTAACAACTCTGCTTGATACCGGAATATCCGTACATGAAACAACGTATTGACCTTTTGTATACAATAAATTCTCATCCCCGTAGAGCATTTGTTTTAAACCTTGCAGGACAAGAATGCAGCTCGGGTTGTAAAAACATCTTAAAAATTCTGTTGGATTATCACGTCTTGCAATTCTTACTCCTTTTATTGCGGTCTGATAATTTCCGACATCGGGTATATTTCTTAAAATAATATCTCTAATTTCGTTTATTTTTCATGGGGCGGCAACACAAAATCAATTGCCGAGAAAATACAGACTAAAACAGGCGCCGATATCTTTAGAATTGAGCCTGTTACGCCCTATCCGCAAGATTACAATGAAACCGCCTACGGAATTGCAAAAGAACAAAAAGATAAAAATATTCATCCCCCGATAAATAATACGGATGTATCACCGTATGATGTGGTATTTGTCGGAACTCCGGCATGGTGGTATACAATGGCTCCGCCGGTTATGACTTTTTTAGTGCAAAATAACTTTGAGGGTAAAACAATTGTCCCCTTTGTTACCCATGGCGGCGGCGGAGGATATACAATAGATAAAGATATGGAAAAACTTGCAAAAGGAGCAAAAGTGCTATCTTCCTTTGTTGTGTATGAAAGAGGCAACTCTCAAACCGATGATGAGATTACAAAGTGGCTTGATAATCTGAAGTAAGCGGGAGAATTTATGAAAAAAATATTTACAGCCAAGTTGACTCTGTGTACTTTAGGTTACGGCACTCTGTTTGCCTGTGCTAAAGTTGATAAGGAAAACGTTATGAAAGATAAAGTTTATTACAATCAGGCGTATTCAAACATTAAAATTGCGGCAGAATTGTACAAGCCTGCGGATTTTAATTCTAACAAGAAATATCCCGCAATTATTGTTGTTCATCCGGCGGGCGGTGTAAAAGAGCGGGTTGCGGGACTGTATGCGCAAAACCTTGCAAAAAACGGTTTTGTAACACTTGCTTTTGATGCCTCATATCAGGGTGTGAGCGGCGGCGAACCGCGCTTCCTTGAAAATCCCGCCTCAAGAGTTGAAGATGTCCGCTCGGCTGTTGATTACTTAACCACACTTTCTTTTGTTGATGTGGACAACATAGGAGTTTTGGGAATTTGCGCGGGCGGCGGATATGCTTTTAATGCCGCACAGACCGAGATGAGAATAAAAGCCGTTGTAACAGTTTCCGCTTTTGACCTCGGACGTGCAAGACGTCAGGGGCTCGGCGACAGTATGACTCTTGACGAGCGGCTGGCTAAATTAAAGCAGGCAGCGCAGCAGAGAACAAAAGAGGCAGACGGCGAGTCTGTTAAATACTCGGGTTATGTTCCGAATTCTTACGATGAAATACCCGAAAATGCTCCCGCCATGTATCGTCAGGGATACGAGTATTACAGAGTGTCGAAGGCTAAGCACCCGCGCTCCCAAAATAAATATATTTTCTCTAACTATGCCCGGCAGGCTGCATTTAGCGCATTTGACAGACCGGAGCTTCTATCGTCCCGCCTTGTACTGTTTATAGTAGAAGAGAAAGCAGAATCCGCCTACTTTAGCAAAGAAGCGTATGACAAACTCTCCGGCGAAAAGGAATATGTTATAATTCCAAATGTAACACATGTGGAGATGTATTATGTTCCCGAGTATGTTGATGCTGCCGTTGAAAAGCTGACGCAATTTTATGCAAAAAACTTAAATTTGCGCAGCAGCAATTCTTAGCGTAATGTTTCAAATAAAATGTCAATTATGTATTTGTGAGTGAAGTATGTTAAATAATTATCTTTCTTATCTGGAATATGTTAATGATAAACTAAGCAGTTTTTTTGACAGGCAAAAACCCTATATACACTGCAAAAAAGGCTGTACACTGTGCTGTAAAAATGCTCAGTTTCCCTATTCTCAGGCAGAAATTAATTATTTGATGATTGGTCTATGGCAGCTGGATTTAGAAAAACAACAGCAAATTGCCGCAAATATTGAGAACATACAGAAACAAAAACGCGAGTTTAGGGGCGATGTATTCAAGTATGACTGTCCGTTTTTATTGAATGATGAATGTTCGGTGTATAACTTCAGAGGAGTTATATGCCGCGCATTTGGCTTAATGTATACGGCTAAAAACGGCAAAATAAAAGTTCCCTTTTGCTGTTTTCAGGGATATAACTATTCAAACGTCGTTGAGGACGGTGAAAGTGTCGTATCGCAGGAAAAGTTTGAAAAACTCGGCGTTAAAGAAGAACCCCTTGCATTTAATACAAGCTATGACTTTTTAACGGGCGAGATGTTTGAGAAATCTTTTAATATAACTTTCGGAGAAAAACGCGCCCTTATCGATTGGTTTTCTGATAACACGGTTCAGCAGGATACACAGTCACAGTCGTGAGCTTGCTTAAATATTGTATTAACTCTGCTTTACGGCGCAATTTGAAGCGTTTGTATATGATAACCGGAGAGTAATATTTCCGCCAAAGACTGTTTGCGGCGCAATTTGCAGCTTTATATATGGTGAGTTTGGTTTGTTAACTCTTTCTTTTCTCCTGACTCAGTTTTAAAGAGAATTGCAAGCGGTATCAGCAGAAATGCAATCAGTGCAAATGTTTCAAATACATCTACATATGCCATAAGGCGCGATTGTGTGAGCAGTGATTTATACATGTAGGAATTAGCCTTAATTGTTGCATATGTACTTGAGGCATTTGCCATAAACGAGCTTACAAGTGCGGCAAATTTTTGCTGAAAGACCGTGTTGAAATTTGATAAATTTTCAACCAGATAAACCTGATGCATTTGTGCATGCCTTGCAACAAGCGTGGAAGCAACGGATGCAACAACTGCGGTGGTGGTACTTTTACATAAATTATGCAGACTTGAGCCGTTGGTAAGTTCGGATTTCGGCAGGGTTCCCAACACAAGCGAGGATATGGGAATAAAAGTTAAGATAACACCGACACCCATTAATACCTGTGGAATTGCGATATAAATAAAAGATATGCTTAAATTCAGGTCTATAAAAAATAAAGTTGAAATACCTAAAAACAAAAACCCCAGAGCAATAAGTATTCTGTTGTCAAAAATTTTCATCAAATGATTTATTGCAAGCATCATTAAAACACATGACACAATACGCGGAGCAAGTGCATATCCGCTGAGAATTGCGGTATAACCCATCATATTTTGCAAAAACTGCGGTACAAGTACAATTGTTGAGAAAACCAGCATATTAACGGATGAAGCTAATATTGTACCTATTAAAAAGTTTCTGTCTTTAAACAGTCTTAAATTGATAAGAGACGCGCTGCTCTCAAGCTCTCTTATTATAAAAAACGCCAGTGCACATACCGAAAACCCTGCCAGCCAGCTTATCCATGCACAGTCAAACCAGTTGTACTGCTGCCCTTTATCCAACACAATCTGCATGGATAAAAGCCACAGGACAAGGGATATCATACCCGGGAAATCCGCTTTCTTCGCTTCTCTTTTATAGTCTGATTCTTCTATGTTTGTATGGACCATACATACGGATAAAATCCCCACGGGTATATTTACGAGATAAATCCATTGCCAGTCCGCGTTATCTACAATAAATCCGCCAAATGTCGGTCCTAAAATCGCAAAGACCATAACAGCAATTCCGTACAGGCTCATTGCTATACCTTTTTTGTCGGAAGGAAACGCGCTAAGCAGTATGGATTGCGAAAGCGGTGTCATAGGGCCGCCTCCGATACCCTGAATAAGCCGCCCGAGTACCATCGAGTTGAGGTTCGGCGCAATTGCGCATATAAGCGAGCCGAGTGTAAATATCCCTATAAATATCTTGAGAAAACGTTTTCTTCCGAGTACATTTTCAAGCCATCCCGACATTAATATTAAACAGGAGTTTGCAACCATATAGGATGTTATTATCCAGTTTGCTTCATCAACGGTCGAACCGAAATAACCTGAGATATGCGGTATCGCAACATTTGTGGCTGATGTTGCCAGACAGGCAAAGGATGTCGGCAACAGTATCGAAAGCGCAACCAGCCATAAGGGTGCGGGATGATGTTTGTAAACTACTTTTGTCATTATTTTACTTTGACCTCCGGAACAACAGACATGCCGGGAACTATGTTGTAGTTTGAGATATCTTCCGTAAATATAATTTTTACGGGCACTCTTTGTACGATTTTTACATAACTTCCGACCGCGTTTTCAGGCGGGAAAAGACTTGCTCTTGCCCCCGTTGAGCGCTGAATGCTGTCGACCTTCCCTTTAAATTTTTTTGCCCCGTAGGTGTCTATTTTTATTTTTACGGGCTGTCCGGGTTTCATATTTGCAAGCTGGGTTTCTTTAAAGTTTGCCACAACCCACATTTTCTGCGGCACTATTGCAAACAGCGGCTGCGCCACCTGCACATAGTTCCCATGTTCTACCGTGCGGTTTGTTATCATGTCGTTTGATGAAGCATAGATTTTTGTATATGAAAGGTTCAGTTCATCCTGCTCCACCTCTGCCTCGAGCCGTTTAATAGAGGCTCCTCGAGCTTTGCTTTTGCTTCCTTCAGTTTGGCAATGTAGTCATTAGGGTCGATTTCAAGCAGTAAATCGCCCTCGCTAACCTCTTGATTGTCATCAATATTGAGCTTTATTACCTGCCCTGACACCCTTGGAGCCACTGTTATCATATGACCCTCTATAAAGGCATCGTCTGTTGATTTGTAAAACACGGCATGGATTGCGCAAAATATCCCGCAAATTAAAAATACAATTGCGGTAATACAGGGAACAAGCACCCTTTTTTTTCATATATTCGGGGCGCGTGTCCTCAACTTCTATAACATCATCTTTTTTGCTTTCGGCTTTTTTTGTTGTTCAACTTATTCTCCTTTAATTTTAAATTTGCAGTTTAACTTTATCTCTTATGTTTTTGTTCATTTTCTCAAGCGTTTCAAATGTTGTTGCAAGTTCTTGCTCTGTTATACCCTTTGTAGTTTCACTTCGCAGGGTAATGTCAGTTTTAAATATTTTATCTGGCTGATTCTTCAGACAGTATTAAAAGAAGCACATATGATGATGTTATGCCTTTAAATAATATCCCTTTAAAATACAGTACGGAAATTATTCAAAACCGCCCCGATTATATAAGCAGGGAGGCTAATATAAAACGGATAGGCTTCGACGTTAAGGCGGTACGGCGTGAGTTTTTCCAGAGATTTATAATTTTTGGTCAAATAGGGCTTAACGCCTATCACCTTGACAGCCTGTTTAACTCTGTATCGCAAATGTTCAGCGCAGGAATTTTGCCTTCAATTGACTTATTTACCGGCGGAAGAAAAATTGCAATGCTTAAGTTGAAAAAATTCGAGTATGAAGAAGCGCTTAATGACTATCAAAAGACGATTTTAGACGGTATAAAAGAAATGAATACGGCTATTTTGCAATATAATGAAGCCGTACAAAATTATTTGCAAAGCAAAAATCGCCTTGATATGCAGAAAAAGACATATTCCCTTGCGCTTGATAAGCGAGATATCGGAGCTTCGGGGGATTTAGAGGTATTATACGCCAGGCAGGCTTATCTGGCAGTTAAAAAAGAAGAAGTTTCAAACAAGATTAACTCTGTCATTGCAACGATAGGAATGTATAAAGCCTCGGGCGGAGCGGATTTATACAAAATTGACGAAAATATTTAGAAAGTGCGCTTAGTGCTATTTTTGACTCTTTATCTTCCATCTTGCCTCCCGTATGCATAGTATAGCAGAATGTGTTATTTTGTGCTAATCTTGACAAAATATTAAAAAACGGAATAATATTGCCAAGATTTACAAACTCGGGTATAGATTATGTTCAAAATATAATTCCTCCGGCTGCAAATGCCGAAATAAACGCCATGGCTGAGCTTAGCGCAAATGATATTAAAGAGCTTGTCCGCCTGACAACAGTGTTTTCAAATCATATGAAAAATAAGTTCAATAATATTTAAAGGAGAATACTATGGATTTATATGAAGCTATTTACAAAAGACGTATTGTAAGGGATTTTAAAGAAAAAAGTGTACCCGATGAAACGTTGAAAAAGATTATTGATGCGGGGCTTCAAGCGCCGACTCACGACCATTTAAGAAACCGGGAATTTGTAATTTTAAAAGATAAAGAGGACAAAGAGCGCGCTTTGCAGTTTGTAAGGCAAGGTGTTGAGCCGTCCCTTGAAATCTTAAAACAGACTCTTGTAAACGGTACGCCGCAGCAAAAGATGTATGCGATTGCCATGCCAAGACAATATTCAATGCTGATGAATGCTTCGCATATAATTTTACCTTTCTTTAAGTCAAATTCTGCCGTTATGAAGCCGACCTGTGTCAGTTCCTTGAATCCCTTGTCCTCTGTCTGGTGTGTTATTGAGAATATTTTTCTTGCGGCAACTGCAGAAGGGCTTGCATGTTCCATGAGAATTCCTGTCGGAGAAGAAGGAGAGAATGTTGCAAAAGCTTTAGGTGCGCCGCAAAATTATCTGTTGCCTTGCTACATTGGTCTTGGTTATGCTTGCGAAGATAATATTGAAGTTGAGCAGGTAAAATACAGTGCGGAAGAAAAAATGCATTACGGTAAATGGTGATTAGATATTCCCTGTGCAGACAGAGCGTGTTTGTGAAATAAATTCAGCTTGTAATGTATTAAATTTCTTTTCGTAACGCCGCACGTGTATTATTCCCGTGAGGATACAATACTTAACCCCCTTCGATACATACGGCGCACTGTCTGAAATTAGCCACCGGCATCAAAACAAATTCGGAGAGTGAGGGATTCGAACCCTCGGCAGGTAATTAGCCTGCACGGACTTTCGAGATCCGCACCATAAACCGCTCGGACAACTCTCCGCCACTAATTGTACTAAGAAAAATATTCTTTTGCAAATTAATTATTTAATAATTTCAAAATCATTTATACGGCTATTTTCAGTGTGTACAATTACAATCTGTACAAACGGCAAAAACCGGACAAGAATATTGTCCGGTTTCTCTTTATGTTCACTGCAGCCGATTTATACAAGGTCTCTGTAGGAATTTTTAAACATATCCGAGTATGTGGTGTGCAAAAGCTCGTGCGCTTTGTGTGAGTTCGGTTTTTCCAAAAATTCCTCATAAAGTTTGATAATATCAGGGTTTGTGTGCGACTTTCTAAAGGGCAGTTCTGAGTCCTCTTTATAAAGTCCCTGTGCGCGCTCCTCTTTAATTTGCGAGTTGTCGCAGCTCCTTGGCTGTCCGCCGCCGTTTACACAGCCGCCGGGGCATGCCATTACTTCCAGAAGTTGAAAATCAGCCTTACCTTCTTTTAATTCACGAATTGATTTTTCTGCTTCTTTTAGAGTTGATACAACTCTGACTTTTACCTTTGTGCCTTTAATGTCAATTTCAGCTTCTTTTGCTCTGTGAGCTTTGTCAACACCACGCAGCGGTTTAAAGTCAATATTTTCAAGAGATTCATGCGTTACAAATTCATATGCCGTACGCACAGCAGCTTCCGCAACACCGCCTGAAGCTCCAAAAATAGTTGCTGCACCTGTATATTGTCCAAAAGGAGAGTCATTAGCTTCAGGCGTAATTGTTGCAAGATTTATCCCTGCTGATTTTAGCATTCTTGCAATTTCTTGCGTTGTTAAAACAACATCGGTCTGTGCTCTGCCGTTGCTGTAGAGTTGTCCGCGTACTGCTTCCGCTTTCTTTGCGGTACATGGCATTATAGATACAACATACAGATTTTCTTCCGTATAGTCTTCAAAATATTTGGGCACAACCGCTTTAATAACGGGAGATAACATACCCTGTGGTGATTTGCAGCTTGATAAATGATTCAGCAAATCAGGGTGTTGTGTTTCAAGGTATCTAACCCATGCCGGACAGCAAGAAGTAAACAGAGGCAGGTTTTCACCCTTTGTAAGCCGCTCAATAAATTCGGTTGCTTCTTCCATGATTGTTAAATCTGCCGAGAAATTAGTGTCAAATACCAGATCAAATCCGAGCTGTCTTAGCGCCGCATTGAACTTGCCAATTACATTTTCGCCGGGTTTGAGCCCAAATTCTTCACCCAGTGCAACACGCACCGACGGCGCCATTTGAACTGCAGTTTTCTTATTTTTATCGTTTATTAAATCCCATACTCTGTCGATGTCTGTTTTAATCGTGAGCGCACCTGTGGGACAAACTGCCTGACACTGTCCGCAGAAAACGCAGTCCACGCTGCCAAGAGCCCTGCCTGCCATTGGCTGTACAACGGTTTTTGAGCCCCTGTTTGCAAAGCCTAACACGCTGTGACCTTGAAACTCCGCACAAGCACGAACGCACGCACCGCAGAGTATACATTTATTGGGATCGCGCACGATTGACGGATTGGAGTTATCAATCGGCAAATAGTCTTGCGGTTTTTTCTTTGCAAATCTTATATCGTTTATGCCGTATTCCTGAGCGTATTTTTGAAGCTCGCATTTGCCCGACTTGTCGCAGGTTGTGCATTCTCTGTCGTGGTTTGCAAGAAGAAGCTCAAGAACTATTTTTCTTATTCTTCTTGTTTTTTCTGTGTTTGTGTGAATTTTAAGACCCGGTTCAGGCGGCATCGTGCATGATGACTGTATTCCGCGTCCTTCAATTTCAACAACACACATTCTGCAGGCGCCGTACTGTGTTAAGTCGGGTCTGTAGCAAAATGTAGGTACGCTAAAGCCGTTATTTCTTATTACTTCAAGCAAATTCGGCTCGTTTGTATATTCGCATTCTTTTCCGTTTATAAATAGTGTATTTGTCATTTTTACCTCTCTTACGCCTGTGAAATAGCCTTAAACGGACATGCGCTAATACATGCACCGCATTTAATACATTTTTCCTGATTAATTTTATGAGGATTTTTCACAGTGCCCTCAATTGCGCCCACAGGGCAGTTTCTCGCACATTTTGTACAGCCTTTGCAGAGTTCTTCGTTAATTTTAATAACTTTAAGTGCACTGCAAACGCCGGCGGGACATCTTTTGTCCTTAATGTGCGCAATGTATTCGTCCCTAAAGTATTTAAGAGTCGATAAAACAGGGTTTGGAGCCGTTTTACCCAAACCGCACAGCGAACCTTCTTTTACGGCTATAGCAAGCTCTTCAAGAGTGTCGAGGTCTTTCATCTCTCCCTGTCCGCGAACGATTTTTTCCAATATTTTCAACATATTTTTTGTACCTTCGCGGCATGGTACGCATTTACCGCAGCTTTCGCTCTGTGTAAAGTGCATAAAGAAGCGCGCAACTTCAACAATACAGGTGTCCTCGTTCATAACGACAAGTCCGCCCGAGCCGACCATTGCGCCTGCTTTTATAAGGTTGTCATAGTCCATTGGTATATCAAGGTGTTCTTCCGTTAAACATCCGCCCGAAGGGCCTCCTATTTGTACGGCTTTGAATTTTTTGCCGTTTCTTATCCCGCCGCCTATATCAAAGACGATTTCTCTTAAAGTTGTACCCATAGGTACCTCAATAAGGCCTGTGTTGTTTACTTCGCCTGTCAGTGCGAAAGTTTTTGTACCTTTTGATGTTTCGGTGCCGAATGAGGAGAACCATTGCGCTCCTTTATCAATAATAACGGGAACATTTGCCAGTGTTTCCACGTTATTAATAAGGGTGGGGCGTCCGAAAAGACCGCAGTTAGCAGGGAACGGCGGTTTGGGTCTTGGCATGCCGCGCTCACCTTCAATTGAAGCCATAAGAGCCGTTTCTTCACCGCAAACAAATGCTCCGGCTCCTTCTTTAATGTGAATATCAAAATTAAAGCCGCTGCCCATGATATTTTGACCAAGAAGATTTCTTTCTTCAGCCTGCTTTATAGCAATTCTGAGTCTTTTAATCGCAAGAGGATATTCTGCACGCACGTAAATGTATGCTTCATCCGCACCGATTGCAAAACCTGCGATAGCCATACCTTCAAGCAGTTTATGCGGATCGCCTTCCATAACTGATCTGTCCATAAATGCGCCCGGGTCACCTTCATCACCGTTACATACAACGTATGATTTTCCGCCGCGATTGGCCGCGGTAAAACGCCATTTTCTGCCTGTCGGGAAACCGCCGCCGCCTCTGCCTCTAAGGCCTGATTTTTCGATTTCCTCGATAACAGCTTCAGGGTTGTTTTGCTCGAGAACTTTTGCCAATGCTCTGTATGCACCTTCGGCAATTGCTTCATCTATGCACTCTGCATTGATTTCACCGCAATTTTTAAGGGATGTTCTTGATTGTTTCGCATAAAAATTAATTTCTTCATTTTTATAAACATGCCTGTTGGTCTTAGGATCTGTATAGAGCAGGCGCTCTACGGGTTTGCCGTCTTTAATGTGAGAGTTTACAATTTCTTCAACATCTTCGGGTTTAACTTTAACATATGTAATATCAAACTCGGGTATAACAACCAGAACGCCCTGTTCGCAAAAACCGTGGCAGCCTGTAGGTACGATTGTTACCTTGTCATGGCTGCTTAAAATTGAAACATCGGCGCCGAGCTCTTTAAATTTTTCCATAACTTCGTTTGAGCCGTTTGCAATACAGCCCGTACCGTTGCATACAAGCACTCTCAAACCTTGTTTTTTTATAGCTTCATTTGCTTTTATACGTTCTTGTTCAATGTCAATATTCAGTGTTCTTTCTTGTGTTTCCATTGTCTAACCCTCATTTTCCTGCGCAACAATTGTATCAATGATTATTTTAATCGCGTCAGATGTCATTTGCGGGTAGACTTTGCCGTTTATTACAACAACGGGAGCAAGACCGCAGGCACCCAAACAACTAACCGTTTCTACGGAAAACATGCCGTCATCCGAGGTATATTTTCCTTCTTTAAGATTAAATCTCTGCATTAAATATGTATAAACCGGCATAGACCCTCTGACGTGGCATGCCGTACCGTCGCAGCACTTTATTTCATATTTGCCTTTCGGCTCCAGTGAAAACTGTGCGTAAAAAGTTGCAACGCCATAGACTGTTGCGGGTGATAAACCGTCAATTTTTGTACCTATATAGGTAATGGCATCTTGGGGCAGGTACTTAAATTCATCCTGAACTTTTTGTAAAATGGCAATCAGGTTGGATTTTTTTGCACCACAAGAGTCAATGATGTCATTAACTTTCTTGAAGTTAATTCCACCGGAGGTTTGTGTGCTCATGTATTTCTCCTTACTTACTAACAACCCTAAGGTGATTATTGCACGCACAAAAGCTAAAATCAAATATTAAATTGCTTAAATACTCTCTTTAGACTATACTGTATATGTATTAGGAATAGTAAAATGGATAAACAAATAAATATAACGGTATGTCTCGGTAGTTCTTGTTATGCGAGGGGCAATGAAGAACATCTTAATTTTATTGAAGATTATGTAAAAAAATATAACCTTGACGCAAATGTTGATATATCTGGCTCGCGTTGCGAGGGAAAATGTGCTCAAGGACCAAACATCACTATTGACGGTAAGTTATACTCAAACATTACACAAGAAAAGCTAAAAGAAATACTGGATAACATCAGGGGTTGATATGGACAAACTTTATCCCGTTTACACACTCTACAACGAATGTCATGACTGTTATAAGTGTGTCAGACAATGTCATGTTAAAGCGATTAGCATACAGCAGGGTCATGCCTCGGTATTGCCCGATAAGTGTATAGCCTGCGGAAATTGTGTACAAGCATGCCCGAATAACGCAAAAAGAGTCAGAAATGACATTGAAAAAGTTAAAAATCTCTTTAGGGCGCAGCAGGATGTTTATGTTTCTCTTGCGCCGAGCTGGAGCGGTATTTTTGAGTACAGTCCTTCAAAGATGATTGCGCTTTTAAAAAAGCTCGGTTTTAAGTATGTAAGTGAAACAGCCCTCGGGGCACAGGAAGTGTCGATTGAGTGTGCAAAACTTATGAAGCAAAAAGATAAGGGGCTTTTTATCTCAAGCGCTTGCCCTGTTGTTGTAGACTACATAAGACTCTACAATACTAAATTTTTGCCCTGCATTACTCCGGTTGCTTCTCCTGCGCTGACACATGCAAAAATGCTTAAGGAGATGTATGGCAGCCATATTCACATTGTTTTCATCGGACCCTGCATTGCAAAGAAAAATGAATCCGATCACAACCCCGACCTGATAGATGCGGCTCTTACCTTTGAGGAGTTGAAATTTTGGCTGCAGGATGAATTTATATCGGCTGATGATATTGACGAAACGGGCAGCGAAGCTTTTATCCCCGAGAGCGCTTATGAGGGTGCATTATACCCTATTGAAGGCGGAATGAATGAAACAATTAAACAGGGCGGCATGGCTGATGACGTTCAGTTTATTAATATCAGCTCAATTGAAAATCTTGAAAAAACACTAAAAGGGCTTGACCCTCAAAGCCTTAACAAAAAAATCTTTATAGAAGCACTCTCCTGTAACGGCGGATGTCTTGCGGGACCGTGCAGTTCGACCAAAAAGTCCGAACTTTTAAGAGTAAGCGATACGCTCTCTAAGGTTAAAAAGAGAGAAATAATACCAAACGAGCCAAAAACAGTGCTTGAGAAAGACTATGTAAAAAAACCCGTTGAAAATCCAAACTACAGCTATGAAAAGATTTCGGAGGCTCTTAAAAAAATAGGCAAATACACGGAAGAGGACGAACTTAACTGCGGCGGCTGCGGTTATAATACTTGCAGAGAGCTTGCATGTGCTTTGTTATCAGGTGAAGCCGAGCCTTCAATGTGTGTATCTTATATGAGAAAAATAGCTATGCAAAAAGCCGCGGCAATGCTCAGGTGTATGCCTTCAGCCATTGTTATGGTTGACAAGGATTTAAGAATTGTTGAATCCAACGAAGCATTTATCAAAATGTTCTGCTCGGATATGTATGATATATTCTCCGACAGACCGGAAGGCTTAAACGGTGCCTGCATAGACAGGATTATAGACTTTTCAGATATCTTTAAAGAAACTCTTAAAACCGAGCGTGATATACATAAAGAACATTATCCCGTTAAAAACAGGCTCTATGACATAAGTGCATTTTCGATAGAAAAAAATGAGCTTGCGGGTGCGATAATTACCGATGTTACGCAGAGCGAAATGGGCAGAGAAAAAATTGCACAAAAAGCGCATGAGGTTATAAATAAGAATATTGCAATTGTACAGGAAATAGCTTGTCTTTTGGGTGAGCATATGGTAGAAACGGAACTTTTATTAAGCACAATAGCACAAGACTATGACACCTCTGACGAGGATAAAAAGTAATGTTTATAGACATTGACTGTGCACAAGAGAAAAAATACAACCAAAATACTTACGGAGATTACTTTTTATCTAAAAGATATCCGCAAAGCGGGGATTTGATTGCCGTTCTGTCAGACGGTTTAGGCAGCGGAATAAAAGCAAATATTTTGGCTACAATGACGGCAACCATGCTTTTAAAATTTGTTGAAGCAGGTGCTGACATTAAAACTGCATGTGAAGTTATTATGAACTCTCTGCCTGTTTGCAAAGTGCGCAAGATAAGCTACTCAACTTTTTCAGTTGCGCACTGCAGCGAGGACGGCGAGGTAAGAATTGTAGAAGAAGGCAACCCCAATTTTGTATATATAAGCGGAAACAATGTTGTTGAGCCGCCCTACACGGTTATTGATTCGGACACTTTTACAAACAGGCATATGAGAGTGTATAAGCTGCAGTTGAAATTGGGCGACAGGCTCATATTTTGCTCGGACGGCGTAACACAGGCGGGTCTTGGCAGCCCCGAGTTAAAACTCGGATTGAGGCGAAGCGGTTTAATAAGATTTTTACTTGAGAAAATTAACGATACGCCCGACATTTCAAGCAGCGAGCTTGCAAAGTTTGTAGTCAGGGTTGCACTTAACACGGAAGCCGACAGAAAGGCAAAAGACGACACTTCCTGCTGTGTGATATACTACAGAGAACCCCGCCGCGCTTTGATTTTCACGGGTCCTCCTTATCATCAGGAAAAAGACAACGAATATGCGCATGAATTCTATAATTCGGATGCCAAAAAGGCTATTTGCGGCGGCACCACGGCTAATTTAATATCGCGGGAACTTAATATTCCCGTTTATAATAATGTAAGGAGTGTCGGGAAATTGCCCGCCGTGTCGCAAATGGAAGGTGTTGACCTTGTTACGGAGGGTATTTTAACGCTTACAAAAACGTATGAATATCTTGAAAACGGCTTTAACGACAAAGAAAAAAATGCCGCGTATGATTTAATGCAATTTTTACTTAGTAGTGATTGCATTGAATTTATGGTTGGTGCAAAATTAAATCAGGCACATTACGATCCCAATTTGCCGATTGAAATTGAAATTCGCAAGAATATTATAAAAAAGATGGCAAAAATTCTTGAAAACAAGTATATTAAGAAAGTCACCGTTCGATATATATAAGGAGATGAAATGAAAAAAACCGTTGTTAAAATATGTATGGGTACAACCTGTTTTGTAATGGGTGCGTCCGAACTGCAAGAGCTGGAAGAGATTATCCCTAAAAAATTTGGCAACAGTGTTGACATCCAGGGTGTAACGTGTCTTGACTACTGTTCAAGCTGCTCCGAAGCGCAGGCTCCTTATGTATTGGTAGATGATGAAGTTATAAATAAAGCAACAATTGAGAAAGTTATGGAAGCGATTGAGAGAAAGTTGAATAATGGACAAGAATAATCAGGCAACACATTTAAAGAAAGAAATTTTGGTTAAAACAATAAAAGCGTTTTTATCAGACAATTTTGAAGAAAATACAAGATTAATACCTTTTGAAATGCGCCCTAAGGGACATGAGGTGCCCTACAGGTGTTGTATATATAAAGAAAGAGAAATTTTAAGAAACAGAATAATTGCGACTTTGGGTTTTCCAATTGAAGGTTCGGACGAGAGAGTTTTGCTTTCAAACTATGCAAAAGAAGCACAAAAGCGTGAAAAACCGGATGAGCAAACTCTGACTGTGCTTGAATCGGCATGCAAGGGCTGTGTTCCAAACAGAATTTTTGTAACGGATTTGTGTCAGGGCTGTGTTGCGCGCCCGTGTATTGAAAATTGTAAATTCGGCGCAATATCAATTGTTAACGGTAAATCACAGATTGACAGCTCTAAATGTAAAAACTGTACAAAATGCATTCAGGTCTGCCCATATCATGCAATTGTAAAAATCGTTGTGCCATGTGAAAACGCATGTCCCGTGGATGCTATTTCAAAAGATGAACAGGGACATGCAAGGATAGACTTTGAAAAATGTATAACCTGCGGCAAGTGCGTAAGTTCATGTCCGTTTGGCGCAATACATGAAAAAAGCCAGATAATTGACATCCTGACAAGAATTAAACAGGGTAAAAAAGTTGTGGCAATGATTGCTCCCTCCATTGTGGGACAGCTTCCTTGTACAATTTATCAGCTGAAAACGGCGCTTTTAAAATGCGGATTTTACGATGTACTTGAAGTTGCTCAAGGTGCGGACGTTACGGCGCTGAATGAGGCTGAGGAATTCAGGGAAAGAATTGAAAACGGTCAGAAGTTTATGACAACCTCATGCTGTGCCGGCTATAATAATCTTGTTGATAAACACCTGGGCGAAATTGCACCTTTCAGATCGGAAACTAAAACGCCCGCTTACTATATTGCGCAAATTTGCAAAGAGAAATACCCTGATGCAATCAGTGTGTTTATTTCTCCCTGTGTGGCAAAAAAGAGTGAAGCTCTTAAAAATGATAATATAGACTATGTTATGAACTATGAGGAGTTGGGCGCACTGTTTGTGGCGCACAAAATTGAACTGAGTGAGCTTGAAGGCACTCAATATGAGGTTGAACCGTCGCGCGAAGGAAGGAATTTCGGTATAACGGGCGGTGTTGCAAAATCCGTTGAAGCTGCAGATAACGGCAAAAGCGAAATTAAACCTTACCTTGTAAACGGTATAAACAAAGAATCAATAAGGGCACTTAAAGGTTTTGCCAAAAAAGGCGAGTGCGAATTCGGTAATTTAATTGAGGTCATGTGCTGTGAAGGCGGCTGTGTCGGCGGTAACGACTGTATCAGCAATGTAAGGACGGCAACAAAGGCTATTAACGAGTTTACAAAGGACTCAAAGCCTATTGTGTAACTAAAATCTGCCGTCGAGTTTAGAAAGACACTTTTTGCAGCGTGAGAGATTATCAAGATTACGGTTTATAATCCTGTATCCCTCACGCTCAATAAGTTTTTCGCCGCAGTTTTTACAGTATGTGCAGGATGTTTCGCTGTTGTTTACATTTCCGATGTAAACGTAGTTAATGCCTGAGGCGCGCGCGATATTATATGCTCTAAGCAGCGTTTCAAGCGAAGTACGTTTTTTGTTTTCAAACTTATAGGCGCCATGAAAAGCGCTAAAGTGCAGAGGAACATCTTTGCCTATATTTTTTACAAGCCAGCCGCACATTGCTTCAATCTCGTCATTGGAGTCATTTTCTCCTTCAATCAGTAATGTAGTGAGTTCAAGGTGGGCGTTTGTTTTATTGTGTATAAATTTAATCGTTTCAAGTACGACATCAAGGTTTGCAAAGCAGTTTTTCCCGTAAAAATCATTAGAAAAAGACTTCAGGTCTATGTTTAGCGCATCCATTTCGCAAAATAAATCTTCTCTTACACACTCGCACGCGTAGCCCGCACTTACGGCAACGCTGTAAATACCCTCTTTTTTTGCAATTTGTGCAACATCTTTTGCAAAGTCAAAAAATATAACAGGGTCGTTATATGTAAAGGCTATACTTTTGCAGTTGTATTTTTTTGCGGTTTCAACAATGTATTTTGGCGACACTTTTGGCAGCTGAAAGGGGTCTTTGCGTGTTTTTGTTATGTGGTAATTCTGACAAAATCTGCAGCCCATATTGCACCCGTACGTACCAAAAGACAGAACTTTTGAGGAAGGGAAAAAATGGTACAGGGGCTTTTTTTCAATCGGGTCTATTGCAAGACCCGTGATATGCCCGCGCGATGCAAGTTCTATCTTTTCGCCCGTGTTTTGCCTTACGCGGCAAAATCCGCTCTGTCCCTTTCTGAGTCTGCAATGCCTCGGGCACACATCGCATATTAAAATCTCGTCATTATACTTTGTAAAATACTCCATAAATATATTATAATTGATATTATAAAAATCGCGGAGAATTTATGAAAAAAGTAAAAACCCCTTCTGTTGCAGGCATGTTTTATCCTGACGGCAAAGATGAACTTTTGAATTTATTTAAAATATATGATAGTGAGACATCTTTTGACTCGGATTATTTATCAAGGCTTGTAATTTCACCGCATGCTGGTTACAGATACTCTGCAGCATGCGCCTTTAAGGCTTTAAAACACATAAAAGGCGAAAACATTTTTATATTTTCTCCCGCGCATAAGGTGTACACAAGCACAGCCGTTGTTTGTGATTATGACTCTTTTCTTACGCCTCTGGGTGAAATTGAGCTGAATAAGGATATAATATCAGCCCTCGGGCTTGAAGTAAGTAATAATAACTTTGAAGGAGAACATGCCATTGAGGTGCAGCTCCCTATTTTACAGTATTTGCACAAAAACTTTAAAATTATTCCCGTTTTAGTCGGTCACAAAGGTGCGGATGCCGTTAATAAAATCATATCCGATTATTGGGAAGATAGCAGCTGTTCTTTTGTTGTATCAAGCGATTTGAGTCATTATCTGAACAATTCGCAGGCGAAGAAAATTGATGAAGTTACCGCTCAGATGATAGAATCAAACGATTATAAACAATTTCACCCCGAGCAAGCCTGCGGCGCCGCTTCAATCAATGCTGTCCTTAAGTTTGCTGATGAAATGAAATATTCTTTTATACGGCTTGATATGCGAAATTCGTCGCTTGTGACAAAAGATGACTCAAAAGTTGTGGGCTATGGTGCATGGTTGTTGTATGAAGGGGATAAAAACTCATATATTGCAAAGTATTTTGGAAATATGCTTAAAGATATCGCATTTCAGTCAATTAAAAATAAGGGAAAAATATCTCTTGATAATTATCCGCAGGTGCTTGACCAGCAGGGCGCAAGTTTTGTTACGTTAGAGAAAAATAACAGGCTGAGGGGTTGTATAGGTTCATCCGTTGCGCACAGACCCCTGATTTTAGATTTAGTTCAAAATGCATATTTTAGTGCATATTCGGATAGAAGGTTTCCCCCGCTTCAGGAGTCGGAGCTTTTGCAAATCGATATTAAAATTTCGCTTTTGAGCGAGCCTTGTGAAATGACCTTCACGGATGAAGACGACCTGCTTGCCCGGCTTGTGCCTTATAAGGACGGCTTAATTATACAGGACGGTAAATACCGCGCGCTTTATCTGCCAAGCGTATGGGAACAGATTGGCGATAAAAAATTCTTTTTAAATTCACTAAAACAAAAAGCCGGGCTTAAACCTGACTACTTTTCAAAGACACTCAGGGCATGGAAGTTTAGCAGTGAATATATTTAAAAATCTCTTGCACGCACGCCGCTTTTCCAGTTTTCTTCAATTTGCTCAAGCGCAATACCTTTTGTTTCGGGAACAAAAAAGTAAACAAAGAACAGACATATTATACATATTATAACAAATATCATAAACGTATTTGCAGCACCCGTGTTTTTGAGCATAATCGGAAATGAGTATGTGATTATAAAATTAAACACGAAGTTTGAAACCATGCAAATACTCATGCCGACCCCGCGCACTTTTAGCGGAAATACTTCCGAAATCAGTGTCATCCCGATTGGGCCGAGGCTAAAGGCAAAGCAGATAATGTAGAAAAGCAGACTGCCAACGGCAAACCATTTTATGCAGTCGCCAAGGGAAGAAGCAAATGCAAAAACGCAGCTCATAACAATAAGGCTAAGCATTACACCCGTTAAGCCCATATATAAAAGCGGTTTTCTTCCTATTTTGTCACTGTATGCAATTGCAACAAAAGTCATAAGAAAATTCACAATGCCGATTAAGCTTGTGGCATAAATAGCACTTTGATTACTGTTAAAGCCTGCAAGCTTAAATATGGTAGGGGCATAGTATATAATGGTATTTACCCCGGTGCAAATCTGGGCAAACATTATGCCGATACCTACAACAAAAGGCATAATGAGCCATTTTTTAAACTTAAATTTATCCGTATCTTTTGTTTCAAAAGATTTTTTTATCTCCATTATTTCAGAGTCAATATCAATGTCGCCCTGAATTTTTCTAAAGGCTTCTTTTGCTTCGTCATCTCTGCCTTTTAGGACAAGCCAGCGCGGTGTGTCATCCAAAAACAGCATTCCAAGGAAAAGCAGCGCCGCAGGTGCGACACCCGCCGCCAGCATAAGGCGCCATGAGTGTTCAAAGTTTGCAAAAGCAGAGTTAATAAGATATGAAAACAGTATGCCTGCCGTTATTGCAAGCTGAAACAGCGACACAAACATACCCCGTTTTTCTTTCGGGGAAACTTCGGATATATATAAAGGTGCCGCAAAGTTAACTGCCCCGACGGCAAAACCCGTAAACATCCTTGATAATATAAGAGCCTGCGGACTTTGCGCAAAAGCGCAGAAAATTGAGCCTGCAAAAAACATAACGGATGTTGCAATTATTACTTTTTTTCTGCCGAATATATCCGCTAAAATACCGTTTGCGGCGGCGCCGAGAAGTGCACCTATTAATACGGAGCTGACAAGAAAACCTTGCTGTGAAACACTTAAATCCCAGGTTTGATTAATATAGAGCAGTGCGCCCGATATCACACCCGTATCGTAACCTGATAATAAGCCGCCAAGTGCCGCCATAAAGGCACTAAAATACAATCTGATTTCATAACTTTTCATGTATTTCACAATATCAGAATTGCAAAAAACATGCCATAACTTAATATTAATGTTATTATATATAAGCGTACAAATTTAAAAAGAGTAGAAGTTGAATTTTAAAGCCGCATTCACAATTATAATATTACTGTTTTTTTGCACAGCTTCATTTGCAATTGATGATATTGCAAAAATAACGCTTGATGAAGCAATTAATATTGCCATAGATAACAGTATAGGTCTGCAGGCTCAAAATATTGATGTGCAGATAGCAAAAAACCAAATAAAGGCAGCAAACAGACTGCAAAACCCGAGTATATCAACATATTGGAATATGGGAGAAGCAGGCTCGGGAAACCCTCACTCAATAGGTGTTTCGCAGGTTATTGAACTCTTTAAAAGAAAATACAGGAAAAAAAGCGCACAGGCGAGCTACAACGTAAGTGAAGAAAATGCAAAATATAAAAATTTTGATTTAAAAATGGACGTCAGAGAAGCTTATATTAACCTTGTAAGCGCTAAATCCATCGTTGAGTCGCTTGAGATGGAAGAAAAATCTCTGACGGAATTAAACAGAATTGTTAAGTTAAGATACAAAGCAGGAAAAGCAACTGAAACAGACGTTATTCAGGCAAATATTTCTCTAAATCATGTTAAAACACAGCTTAACACTGCCCGCACAAACATTATGGCAGCACGCTTTGAATTTAACAGTGTTATGGATACCGACCCTATATATGATTCAATTGTAGAAACATTTGACGATGATGCTGGCTTTACAAAGCTTTTAACCCCCTCGCCAAAATCTCCGCTTCCTTCTTTCAATGATATTCTGGCTCTTGCGGAGCAGCACAGATTTGACCTTAAAATTGCGCAAAAAGAAATTGACGTTGCAAAAAACAATCTCAAAATTGCAACAAGTCAGAGAATACCGGATTTAGAAATAGGTGCGGGTTATCTGTTTCAGCCCGTCGGGGTGTCTGATGAGGGAAGGTATCTGAACGGCGCATATGTCGGCGCGGGACTTACGAATATACCTCTTTTGTACAACTATTCTCCCGAGATAAAAAATGCAAAGCTTGAAATTGAAAAGGCTGAGCTAAAATACGCCGCTGTTCAAAACAACGCGTTTGCAAACCTGAGCAGCGCTTATGAGAAACTTGTAAACGCAAGGGTAAATCTGAACTACTACACCGACAGCCTTATAGAAGATTCAAAAGTTATGATGAAAACATCTAAAAAGAACTATGAAGAAGGCAAAACAAATGATTTAACTTCACTTATCGTTATAGAACAGTCTTTCAGGTCGATTATTATCGGCTATACCTACGCTCTTGCCCAGTATTATTCCTGCTACATAAACTTCCTGCGCGAGGTTGATGTGGAAAATCTCGACGATATTGCACAAAATACTACTCTGTAATTTTTTTTCTGCTATTGACAAAGTTTTTTGTTTGCAATATTGTTAGGCATGTCTAACAAATGTTAGGTATGACTAACAACAGGAGAAAAAATGAAAATATCATCAGTGGGAAAATTTCTTGATCAGCCATTACTGTCAAACACTTTAAGCAGACATATGCCCCTTATATTAACAACCGCGGCTCTTGGTTTCGGTGTTAAAGATACTTTTGAGCAGCCAAAAGAAAACAGGAAAAAACGGGCAATACAAAACGCCGCAATTCTTGGTACAATTACCGCCTCATCACTTTTAGGTACTAATTTTATAAAGATTAAAGGCGAAAAGCTTATTGAAAGCGTGCCTAAAGATGAGCTTTTAAGGCTGCAAAATCAGGCTGTGGATGATTTTGTAAAATTAACCCCCAATCTGAAAGAAAATGTAACAGCCATTTTAAATAAAGCCAGAACAAAGATGTTAAGCCTTAAAGATACCGACACTCTGCTTGCAGAAATTAAGGACAAATCAGGCTCGCAAAAGCTTATTGAAAAGTTGTTTGGAAACAAGGAGAATATTACATCGCAAAATATCATGGGTGAAATTTCAAAGCTCTCTGTAATGGGTTTTATCCCCGTAATAAGCGGGATTGCGGGCGGAATTGCGGCGGATAAACTGACGGGTGAACAAACAAGGGAAAAAACGACAAATAAAATTAAAGAGGGAATTTATCAATTTTTTGCAAACATATTTTTGTGTAACGTAGGTGCGGGAACCTTTTTATTTGCGGCTGAAAAACTAAACGAGAAGGGTATAATCAAACAGCTGACCCCGCTTAAAAAGACGGGGATAATCCTGAGCGGCATACTTACCGTTGGTGTTCTGGGCGGCAGTTTTATTGCAAATCAAATCGGAAACAAAATCGTAAATCCGATTATAAATAAAATTTGCTGCAACAAAGACAACACTAATAAAAAAGAGCTAAGAAAACCCGAACCGCTCGATATTGCACTGCATACGGATGACATTGCAACTGCAGGCGTGCTCTCAGGTGTTAAGTGGATAGAGCCGATGCTCCCCGTTATGTATCTTGTTTCGGGCTACAGAAGTGCCATAGGCTACAGAAACGGCGAAAATATTGACAAACATACAAATCACACTCATAATTAATTAATGAGTGATAAACTGTCGTCCAGTCTTGAAGATTATCTTGAGGCGTTGTATTTGATTTATAAAAGAAATAACACCGTAAAGGCGGTAGATATTGCGCGCGCACTCGGTGTCAGCCGTGCTTCAACAACCGAGGCGCTAAAAAAACTTGCCGATAAAAATTTAATAAACTACGGGCGATATGATGCCATTTCTATTACACGGCAGGGCATACTTGCGGCGGAGGATGTTATAAAAAAACACAACTCGCTGTCTGATTTTTTTGAAAAAGTTCTCGGTGCAAAGCATGACGAGGCGCAGGAGATTGCCTGTAAAATTGAGCATATAATTTCAAAAGATATGCTGTTGCGAATTGAGAAGTTTACAGGATATTATACAAAAAATTTCGGCGACGAATTCAAAAATAAATACTTTTCATAGAATTCCTTTGTGTTATTATGATAACACAAAGGAATTAGAATAATGCCCAAGCAAACAACAACAAAAAAAGTTAACCCTTATATTGTGGCGATTACAATACTTTTGCCTGCATTTATGTCAATGGTAGCATCTTCCGCCACAAACGTGTGCCAGCCGCATATTGCCGGTTATTTCGGAGCAACACCATATGAAGCAAACAGTATTATTACCGCATACATTATCTCAGGCGGTATTATGCTTCCTATATTCGGCTGGTGGGTAAATGCATGCGGCAAAAAGAGTGTTGCCTACTGGAGCGTGAGTTTATTTTGCATAGGGTGTATTTTATGTCTGTTGTGCAAGGATTTGCATATGCTGATACTCTGTCGTATATTTCAGGGTGCGGCAGGCGGCGCGCTTTTGCCCCTTGCGCAGGCTGTTTTGCTTGAAACTTTTCCGCCCGAGAAAAAAGGTGTTGCCATGGGCTTTTTTGGGTTTGCGGCAATGTTTTCGCCCCTGTTCGGTCCGTTTGTGGGCGGTTATCTGACGGATAATTACTCATGGCAGTGGGTTTTTATTATGAATATTCCGCTTTGCCTTTTAAGTTTGGCGCTTATAAAATTATTTATCAGGGATGATAAGCCGCAGGATAAGTCAAAGACCAAGATGGACTATGTCGGGCTGTTTGCAATTATACTCGGCATGGGCTGTATGCAAATAGTTCTTGATAAGGGTGAACAGTTTAACTGGTTTGATACCTACTGGATTTACTGGCTCACACTCATTGCTATTGTGTCTTTTGTATTTTTCTATGTCTGGGAGCTTGAGTCTAAAAAACCCATTGTTGATGTAAGGGTTTTTAAGGACAGAAATTTTCTTGTTGGCACGGCTATAAGCTCGTTTATTAACATTATGCTCTACGGTACACTGCTTTTGATACCGCAGTTTGTGCAAAACATTCTCGGTTATCCGCCGTTTTTTGCGGGCGTTGCGGTGTTTCCGCGTGCTGTTTCCTGTTTTATAGGGCTTCTTGTAATGGGAAAAGTTGCGGATAAGGTTGAAAACAGGTTGTTATCGGCTATCGGTCTTGTTATTATGTCAATTGCCGTGTTTATGTTTTCAAGATTGAATAATACTTCTTCGCTCGAGAGTATAATTTTGCCAAATATTATTTTAGGTATCGGAATTGCCACAACTTTTGTACCAATAAGCGCGCTTGCTTTTATGACACTTTCAAAAACAAAACTGGCTGATGCTGCAGGGCTTCATGCCCTCTTTAAAAATATTATAACGGCGATTTCAACCTCCGCTGTGTCCACGTTTGTGACACGCGTTTCGCAAATTCATCAGAACTATCTTGTTGCTTATTTAAGTACTACAAATCTTAATTTCCACTATAAACTGATGGTTATGAAAACAAAGTTTTTAACATATTTTGCCCCCTATATTGCAGATAAAAAGGCAAACGGCTATTTTTACATGCAAATGCTTGCACAGGCAAAGCTCTGCGCGTTTTATGATGTATTTTTACTCCTTGCGCTGATGTGCATACTCGCCATTCCGTTAATATTTTTCTTTAAAATGCCGCGAAGAAAGAAAATTACAACAACAATCAGAGCTTATTATCGTATATTTAAACACAGAGGCGTAATATAAAAAAGTGCCCCTTTTAAAGGGGCACTAAAAACTATTTTTTAAGAGTTTTTACGCTTCTTCTTCGCCAAGAAGATCTTCTAATTCCGAGGTGCTTTCAGTTGTGTCAACCGTTTCGCCGACTTCTAAGTCATCGAAATCAGGGGTGTCTTCTTCACTTACATCAGCATCTTCTTCGGCTGCTTCTTCAGCTGCGGCTTCTTCTTCGGCTGCTGCAGCTTCTTCAGCTTCCTTAGCTGCTTGAGCTTCTTCATAGAGCTGTTGAGCTTTTTCTTCTTCTTGAGCCTTCAGGTCTTCGGCTATTTGTTGACCTTCAATGTCAGCTTGTGCCGTTGCCATATTTTTGAATGCAGTAATTGCATCTTGTGACAATCCGAGTTCCGCATAAGCTTCATTGATTTGTGCTTCAAGTTTAGGAAGTACGTTGTCGCGGTATTCTTTTGCGAATTCTACGTATTGAGCTGCTTCAGCTGAGCCTGCGCCGTCTACTGCGCCTGCTGCTTCACCTGCAGCTACACCGGATACATCAACGCCTTCGGCTGCGATGGAGTCTAAGTCCATAACGTCTGAGTAGTTGTTAACCAACCAGTCCTCAGTATCTTTTGTTTGATAACCGGTTAAGTCTTCATCTCCTACAGACAGGTTAAATGAGCTTAACAGTTCGTTGCCTGCATCAGCATCAAAGTTTTTAGGTCCTACGCCGCTTGCAAAGCCTTCTTCGCCTGCTTCAACGTCTTGAGAGTTAATTTCGATTTCGCCGTATTGAGCTTCAAATTCATCCATGCTCATTGCATACTGTTCACCGTTTTCGTCGGTTACCATAACTTTCATGCCTGCATTGGACAATTCATCCGATGTAATTACGCCGTCTGCTTCGCCGCCGACACCGTCAAGGTTTTCGATTTCGCTCCATCCGTCTTCGCCTGCTTTATCGGCTTTTGCACCGACGAAGTCATCCATGGAGTTGATTTTTCCGTCGCCATCCGAATCATAGAAGAAGTCGAACTGAACTGTTCCAACCGTGCCGTCGCCGTCGCTGTCAGCTTCCATTTGGAAACCAATCGGGTCGCAAGAGTTAGATGATGTTGTTGATTGTGCTGCTTGTTCTTGAGCTTCTTGAGCTGCTTTTTCAGCTTCTTCGGCTGCAATTGCAGAGTCTAATTCAACGTTTTTGGCATCAATTTGGCTGCATAATTGTGAATCAGTTGCAATTTTAGCATCTAATTGACCAAGTAAATTGCTCATAAGAGATGTTTTGGTGTTTGCGGTTAATAATTCTGCAACTACTGTGCCCATTGACGGATTAATAGCTGCTAATTGACTTTGAACATTTGCATTAAACTCATCCTGTGTCATTTCGCCGTTTGAGTTTTTGAATTTTTGCAGTTCTTCGTCAACTACTTCTTGAGCTTTTTTCTTCTGCTCTTCTTCGATTTCTTCCATTTCTTGAATTGCAGCGTTTATCGACTCTTGAATTTCATCTTTCAAGTCTTCGATTTGATCCTTGAGTGTTTCCATGCTGTCAAGGTTTGCTAAACGTTGCGCTTCAAGTTTGTCGATTTCGTCTTGAATTGCAGCAGATGTGGTGCCCACTTCGGCAGTTTCGCCTACTTCGGTTGTTGCTTCAACTTCACCTACTTCGCTCACTTCTGATGTTGCCGAAGTTGCTTCCGTTGAGCCAACCTGAACAGTTGCCGAGTTGCTCATCAATGCTTGTAGTTCTTCGTCGGTTAAATAACCTTTTAGCTCTTGTGCAGAAACATTGTAGCTGTCGCCGCTGGAATCTTTCAAAGTCACCATATCACCTTTTGCAGAAGTGCCGGAGATAAAA
Organism: uncultured bacterium; assembly: GCA_949300515.1. GTDB lineage: Bacteria > Cyanobacteriota > Vampirovibrionia > Gastranaerophilales > Gastranaerophilaceae > Galligastranaerophilus. The sequence continues at coordinate 30,643 of CASGEP010000001.1, read as the reverse complement.
AGTGTTTCGCCCTTTGAAAATTTGCCTTCTGAACCGTCAACAAAGCTTGAATCGTTCGCAATTTTTGTTAAAATTGACGATAAATCAATGTTCATACTCATTGTGCCATCCTTTTCTAGTAAACAATATTTACATTATACTAACTTGCATATCTACCATAATGTCATCGGCACAATTTATAAAAAGTTTAGTATTTTACCTTCAAATATTACAAAATTGTTACAATTAACTTTTATGCAAAACTGCTTTTCCGCTCTGCAGGCTGGTTTTGACGTCTATTACGCGTTGGTTCGGACTGCCTACCCAGAGTAAATTATTATCAAGTTTATCTTTTTCAAATCTTCCGTCAGCAAGTACATCTATACACTCAATTCCATCCAGCGTGCAGATATCTTCCCACAAAAAGCCCGTGTAGAGCCAGATTGTCTTATTCGGGTATAAGTTTCGCACTTTTTTTGCAAGCATCAAGACTTCATCTCTGTTCATAGGGTGCAGCGGGTCGCCGCCGCTGAATGTAATGCCTGCGATGTGGGGCTGGTTAAGCTTTTCAAAAAGTTCGTTTTCCGCATTTTCATCAAACGGCAAACCTCCCGCTATATCCCAGGTTATCGGATTTTGACAGCCGTCGCAGTGATGAGTGCAGCCCGATACCCAGAGAACAACCCTCAGACCGTCGCCGTTGAGCATATCGTCCGTTGTTATATCATGATAATTCATACTACATACTCACTCTGTCTTTGATTTCTTCCATTTTTGCATCGTTTAAGCGCGTATCCCCGTTAACGCGTGAGTATGACAGGTAGCCGTTCATTCTGTCTATTTTTGTAAGGTTGCGGCTGCCGCATTTAGGGCAAGAATCCATCGACAGCTCCTGATGTCCGCAGTCCTCGCAGTAGGCAAGCGAGAGGTTAACGCCCTCGTAAAATCCCATATCCATAGCTCTTAAAACCAGTGTTTCAATTGCTTTTGTATTGTATGAAACGGGATATTTAACGTATTGGATTTTTCCGCCGTTAAATAAATTCCAGAAACGGTTTTCAATATTTTGTTTTTCAATCGGTGTAATGTTTTCGCTCACATGGCAGTGAAAACTGTTTGAAACATAGCCTCTGTCCGAGACTTTATCCACTATACCGTATTTTTTTCTAAACTGCTGTACTTGCAGTCCGCACAAGCTTTCAGCCGGAGTGCCGTATATTGCATATAAATTACCGTCCTCCTCTTTAAATTGTGCGACTTTTTTATTTATATACTCCATAACTTCAAGTACAAACTCTCCGTCCTCGACAAGCGACTTGCCGTTGTAGAGTTCTTGCAGCTCGTTAAGCGCCGTTATACCAAAAGATGCGGTCGCAGACTTGAGCAGGGGCTTAATTTTATCATGCGGTTTTAAATGTCCGCCGTAAAATCCGCCTTCGCAATATGCAAGAGGATTTACCGATGCACGCATTTCGCCCAGATACTCATAAGTTCTTATGTGGATCTTTCTTATTAATTCAAGGTAGTAGTCAAGAACTTCGTAAAAGTCTTTGCTTTCCTTGCGCGACTTTGCCAAAATCATCGGCAAATGCAGGCTTACTGCGCCGATGTTAAACCTGCCGACAAAAACGGGTGTATCATTTTCATCTGCCGCTGTCATGCCTCCGCGTTCAAACCATGGGGATAAAAACGCCCTGCAGCCCATTGGCGAGATTACTTTTTTGTATTTTTTATACATTGATGCAACGTAGCCCTCGCCCGTTAAAGACAGCCAGTCAGGGTACATTGCTTTTTTAGAGCACTCAACGCCCGCCTTGTAGAGTTCGTGCAGTTCGCAGCCTTCGCCATGGAGATCTTTATCAAAAAGAAAGACAAGTTTTGGGAATAACACCGGTTTTTTGCAGGATTTTTTACCCTGCCCGCCTTCTCTTGTCTTTAGCATGGTAAGTGATGCTATTTTTTCAAATTCGCCCGTGCCGAGACCAAAGGTCATGGTGATAAAGGGATAATCGCCACGCGATGAAGCTACTGTATTAAATTTGTATTCCCAGCCTTGAAAACCTTGTTCAAAGTCGTGTTTAACGTCATTCATCGCTTCTTCGCGTGCTTTTTCAAATGACAGACCGAGGCAAACGTACCTGTCGTAATTTGCATCAAACGACTTTTTAGCGTACGGGGCAAGCAGTTTATCTACTTCTGCAACGGTAAAGCCGCCGTATTGCTGGCTTGCCGCTGCCATTACAATATCGCCTATCACATCAAAAGCAACATCAAGTGTTTTTGGCTCGTTGTACCAGAGGTTGCCCATCTCAAAACCGCCCTTTAATACGGCTGCAACATCAAACAGGCAGCAGTTCATAGTATCACGGCGCGCTGACATATCATGAATATATATGTAGCCTTCTCTTATAGCCTGCAAGTCATCTACGGTTAAAAAGAATTTTTTATAGAGTTCTTTATTTAACTGGTTAAATATAAGCGACCTTTTGGTTGATACAAGGGCGGAATCCGAGTTTGAATTTTCCTTGTCGCCTATGTACATTATTTTTTGGCTTTCCTGAAAAACCTTATCGAGCATATGCACAAAGTCTGTCTTGTAGTTGCGGTAATTTCTGTAGCTTTGTGCAACCTTGGGGTTAATTTCTTCAAGTGCACTCTCAACAATATTGTGAATTTCAAGGATATTGATACTGTCTTTTTTCATATTTGCAACATTTTTGTTTACATAGTTGCAAATTTTCGAGATATCATCTTCACTGAATTCTATCAGCATTCTTGCCGCCGATTTTTTAACGGCACTCACGACCTTTTGCACATTGTATTTTTCTTTTGTGCCGTCTTTTTTCACTATTAAAACATTTTCAAGTATGGCGTGCGATGCGTCGATTACCTGATTTTTAAACTCTAAACTTCCTTCTCTTGCCTTTTTAATTGCGTCGTTTACAAGCTGTGAATTTAGTGAAACAACATTTTCACCGTTGTTGAGTGCATTTTGCATGTTAAAATCTCCTCATTAGTCGCGTAATATAATTGCAAATTAAGCATTCCGACTGTGACGGCTGCGGACCAGTGAGGGACTTTCACCCTTGCTTTCCTTAATTGTTATATTAAGTTTATAATATATTTTTGGCATGGGCTAATAATTTTTGTAAAATTTAGAACAAACGGTGTATATTTAAAAATGTACGTTTTTACAAAAGTTAACCTATGCTTTATTCTTAACAATTTGACAAGAAACATTAACTAAAATATAATTTTACTGTATGTCTTATAACGCATATTATCCGTGTCATTAAAGGCACTAACAAATTAACAACACAAAAACTAAACATGTAAAAGGAGACAATAATGGAATGTACATTGGATAAAACATTGCCTTGCTGGCAGGGTTTTAAAGGCGGCGCATGGACTGATACAATAGATGTGGTCGATTTTATACAAAATAACTATACGCCATACCTCGGCGACGACTGTTTTCTTGCAGAGCCTACACAAAGGACTCTTAATATCTGGTCACAGGTAAAAGAGTTAATGAAAAAAGAGCATGAAAATAACGGGCTCTTGGACGCTGATGTGTCTACGCCGTCTCAAATTGATGCTTATGCGGCAGGCTACATTGATAAAGAAAATGAACTTATAGTCGGTTTACAGACAGATGCGCCGCTAAAAAGAGCTATTATGCCCTGGGGCGGTCACAGAATGGTTGAGGCATCCTGTCAGGCATACGGACTAAAAGAAGATGAAAAAGTAAAAGAAATCTTTACAAAATACAGAAAAACACACAATGAAGGAGTTTTTCAGGCTTATACACCCGAAATCCGCGCTTGCAGAAAAAGCGGGATTATAACAGGCTTGCCCGATGCCTACGGCAGAGGAAGAATTATAGGCGACTACAGACGCGTTGCCTTATATGGCATAGACAGACTGATTGAAGAAAAACAGGCTGAAAAGTCTTCTTCTGACCGCTTAAATATGACATCAGACATAATCAGAGAAAGAGAAGAACTCTCGGAGCAGATTTTGGCTCTTGAAGCTATGAAAACAATGGCTTTGACTTACGGTTATGACATATCCAAGCCTGCAAACAATTTCCGCGAAGCTGTCCAGTGGACGTATTTCGGGTATTTAGCGGCTATAAAAGACCAAAACGGCGCTGCCATGTCGCTTGGCAGAGTTTCAACATTCCTTGATATATACAGTGAAAGAGATATTAAAAACGGTACTCTGAGCGAGCAGGAAGCGCAGGAAATAATGGATGATTTCATTATAAAATTGCGTATGGTTCGCTTTTTAAGAACTCCCGAGTACAACGAACTCTTTAGCGGCGACCCTGTCTGGGTTACGGAATCAATCGGCGGTATGGGCGATGACGGCAGGACGCTTGTTACAAAAAACAGTTTTCGTATGCTTCATACGCTCACAAACTTAGGGCCTGCACCGGAGCCCAACATGACTGTTTTGTGGTCTGTTAATTTGCCGGATAATTTTAAAAAATTCTGCTCAAAACTCTCAATTAACACATCATCAATCCAGTATGAAAATGATGATTTAATGCGCCCGATGTTCGGGGATGATTACGGTATTGCCTGCTGTGTTTCGCCTATGATTATCGGTAAGGAAATGCAGTTTTTCGGCGCGCGTGCCAACCTTGCAAAAGCTCTTTTGTATGCTATTAACGGCGGGGTGGATGAGAAGTCTTTTGCAAAAGTGGCACAGGGGTTTGAGCCTATCACATCCGAGTATTTGAACTATGATGAAGTAATTGAAAAATTTGACTCTATGATGGATTGGCTTGCTTCAACATATGTTAATGCGCTTAATATCATTCATTATATGCATGACAAGTATTACTATGAAAAGGCGCAAATGGCGCTTATGGATCAAAATGTGGTAAGAAAGTTAGGCTGCGGTATTGCAGGATTTTCCGTCACGGTTGATTCACTCAGTGCTATTAAATATGCAAAAGTAAGACCTGTCAGAAATGAACAGGGAATTGCCGTTGATTTTGAAATAGAGGGTGATTTCCCAAAATTCGGCAACAATGATGACAGGGTTGATGAAATTGCAACAAAACTTGTTGAGAAATTTATGAATAAAATTGAAAAACTTCCGACATACAGAAATGCAATTGCAACTCAGTCAATACTTACAATTACATCAAACGTTGTCTACGGCAAGAAAACGGGCAATACACCTGATGGCAGAAAGGCAAACGTTCCTTTCGCACCGGGTGCAAATCCTTTGCATGGCAGAGATGAGTGCGGGGCGCTTGCTTCATTGTGTTCTGTTGCAAAATTACCTTTCAAACACGCTAAAGACGGAATTTCAAATACATTCTCAATTATCCCTAATTCTCTGGGAAAAACTCAGGATGAGAAAATCAATAACTTAAAAGGTATGCTTGACGGCTATATGTCAAATATGGGTCAGCATATTAACGTTAATGTGCTTGACAGAGAAACACTTATTGATGCCATGGATCATCCGGAGAATTATCCGCAGCTAACCATAAGGGTTTCAGGTTATGCCGTAAACTTTATTAAGCTAACCAGAGCGCAGCAAGAGGATGTTATTTCAAGGACATTCCACAGTCGTTTTTAAAAAACGGTAACAAATATTTGGCGCAGGATTGCAAAATCTTGCGCCTATTTGTATCAATTTGTATTAAAATACTTATATGACAGAAATTTTAGGCTATATTCATTCCGTTTTAACGGGCGCTACGCTCGACGGACCGGGGGTAAGGTATGTAATTTTCATGCAGATGTGCCCCTTCAGGTGTCTTTATTGCCATAATCCTGACACTTGGTTCAAAAACCAGCTAGGTGCAAGGACTGCTGAGAGCGTATATCAGGATATTTTAAAGTACAAAGACTTTTTCAACTTCACAGGCGGCGGAGTTACTCTGTCGGGCGGAGAGCCGCTTGTGCAGCCAAAGTTTGCTCTGGACTTATTTAAAATGCTAAAAGAAGTAAATATTCACACCTGCCTTGATACCTGCGGGTATGTTGAGTTGAGTGATGATGTGAAGGGTGTGCTTGACCTTTGCGACCTTGTTATGCTTGATATTAAGCATTTGGATTTCGATATGCACCTTAAACTGACAGGAAAAGATAATAAAAGAGTGCTTGAGTTTTTGGATTATTTGTATTCAATAAATAAGAAAACAAGAATAAGACAGGTGCTTGTGCCGACTTTTACAACGGATGAGGATTATATTGGCAAATTAATTTTGTTTTTGGATAATTACAGAGGAATAATAGAGAAAATCGAGCTTTTGCCCTATCATAAAATGGGTGTTGAAAAGTGGGAAAAGCTCGGATTAAAGTATAAATTAGACGTCAGCGAACCCGCGCGCGAGGTTGTGTCAGAAATTAAAAATAAATTTATAAAAAACGGATACGACGTTATTTAGCATTAGATTTTAACTAGTAAGAATTTTGAGTCTTTTAGGGCTAAAACCTTATGTTCATCGTCTTTTTTGAACATTAAAATATCGCCTTCGTTCATCAGAAATTTTTGTGCGCTGAAGTGCAGCTCAATTTCACCATCCAGCACATATACGGCAGCATCACATGATGATGTGTGGGTGTCGATAATTTCATTTTTCTTTAGCCCGACTATGCTAAATGAGCTGTTGTCGTTTTCAAGAAGCGCTACTCTTTTAAATTTTTCTTCTTTTGGGTTAACAATATCGTCAAGTTTTAAAACATTATAAAACATAAAATCCTCCTTTATATCTACAATAGATGATAAAGAAGAATAAAACATTGCATATCAGGGCTATATAAATTCGGAGAGGGGGGGATTCGAACCCCCGGTGGAGTTGCCCCCACACAAACGTTCCAGGTTTGCACCTTAAACCACTCGGACACCTCTCCAAAAGGTGGTAATAATATTATATTTACTAAATAATGTTTTGCAAATTTAAGTTAAAAAAAATCGCCCGCCTGAACGGGCGATATCTCTATGCTTTAACTTTTTTTTCAATTACAATCTGATCGTCGCGCAAATCCATAACAAGTTCGTCGTTTGGCTGATAGTTTCCTGTTAAAATTTCCTCAGCCAGAACATCTTCTACTTTCTTCTGGATAACGCGCCTTAGCGGACGGGCGCCGTAAACTTCCGAGTAGCCTTCTTTTGCAAGGTAGTCTTTTGCGGCATCCGTTACTTCAATTGTAAGTTGTCTTTCATTTAAGCGCTTAAACAAATCATTTAACATCAGGTCAACAATTTCTCTGATTTCTTCTTTGTTCAGATGAGCAAATACGATGATGTCGTCAATCCTGTTTAAGAACTCGGGGCGAAATGCCTTTTTAAGTTCTTCCATAACAGTTTCTTTGAGTTTTTCGTATTTGTCTTTCTTTTCGTCGTTTGAAACGGAAAAACCGAGTCTTGACGTGTTTTGAATCATATGGGCACCGACGTTTGATGTCATAATGATAATTGTATTTTTAAAGCTGACGTGGCGTCCTTTTGAGTCCGTAAGGCGTCCGTCATCAAGTATTTGAAGCATTATGTTAAAGACATCGGGGTGAGCCTTTTCAATTTCATCAAAAAGCACGACCGAGTATGGTTTTTTCCTGATAATCTCTGTCATATGACCGCCGTCGTCGTAACCGACATAGCCCGGTGGCGAACCGATAAGTTTTGCAGTGGTGTGTTTTTCCATAAATTCAGACATATCAATTCTGACCATATTGTCCTCGGAGCCAAAAACAGCTTCTGCAAGAGCTTTTGCAAGCTCTGTTTTACCGACACCCGTGGGACCTGAGAAAATGAAGCTTCCTATCGGGCGGTTGGGACTTTTAAGACCGACACGTGCACGGCGGATTGCTTTTGCTATTGAAACAACGGCTTCGTTTTGACCGATAACGCGCGCATGCAGAGTATCTTCAAGCTTGAGAAGCCTTTGTGATTCGCCTTCGGTAATTTTTGTAACGGGGATACCCGTGATTGTGGATATTACCTGAGCAACTTCTTCAACGCCAACCGTAGGTTTGTTTTCATCCTGTTCGTTACGCCATTTGTCTTGTATTTCTCTTATTCTGTCTTTTAGATTTGCCTCATCGTCGCGCAAATCCGAGGCTTTTTCAAATTCCTGATTTCTGATTGCTTCTTCTTTTTCCTTAATTATGGCTTTCAGCTCTTTTTCAAGCTCTCTGCCTTCGGGAGGAAGTGCGGAAACATTCAGGCGGACTTTTGAACTTGCTTCGTCAATAATATCGATAGCTTTATCGGGTAAGAAGCGCTCGGTTATGAATTTGCTTGACAGTTCCGTTGCAGCCACAATTGCTTCATCCGAAATGTGAAGTTTGTGGTGTTCTTCGTATTTCGGTTTCAAACCTTTGATGATTTCAATTGTTTCTTCAACAGAGGGCTGCTCGACAATTACAGGCTGAAAACGGCGCTCAAGAGCCGAGTCTTTTTCGATGTGTTTTCTGTATTCATCAAGCGTTGTTGCGCCTATAACCTGAATTTCGCCGCGTGAGAGTGCGGGTTTTAAGATGTTTGCCGCATCAATTGCCCCTTCTGCTGCGCCTGCGCCGATTAGAGTATGCATTTCATCGATTACAAGAATTATATTTCCTGCCTGACGAATTTCATCCATAATCTTTTTAAGGCGTTCTTCAAACTCGCCGCGGTATTTTGTGCCTGCAACCAAAAGACCCATATCAAGCTGGATTATCTTTTTGTATTCCAGAATATCAGGCACTTCGCAATCTACAATTCGCTGAGCTAAGCCCTGGGCAATTGCAGTCTTACCTACACCGGGTTCACCTATTAAAATCGGGTTGTTTTTTGTACGTCTGGCAAGTATCTGAATTACGCGCTCTATTTCTTTTTCACGCCCTACAACAGGGTCAAGGCGCATTTCCTGTGCGGCAAGGGTTAAGTCTGTACCGAATTCGTCAAGGCTGGGTGTTTTTGCTTTACTTTGAGAAGCACCGGGTGTTGCGGTCTGGCTTCCCGACGAGCTCGATTTGGTTTCGCCCAAAAGTTTAATTACGTTGCTTCTGCACTTGTTCAGGTCTACTCCCAAGTTTTCAAGCACCTTTGCCGCTACGCCTTCGCCTTCGCGAATAAGACCCAAAAGCAAATGTTCCGTGCCGATGTAGTTGTGTCCAAGCTGTCTTGCCTCATCCCAGGAGAGTTCAAGTACCTTTTTGGCGCGCGGGGTAAAAGGGATTTCAACCGCAACAAAGCCGCTTCCGCGACCTATAATTTTTTCAACCTGAGCGCGGGCATCCTTTATCGTAACACCCATTGATTTTAAGGTCTTGGCTGCAATTCCCGTGCCTTCGCCAATAAGACCCAAAAGCACCTGCTCAGTACCGACGAAATTATGCCCTAATCGTCTTGCTTCCTCTTGTGCAAGCATTATAACCCTTATTGCTTTTTCGGTAAATCTTTCAAACATTGTTATAAACTTCCTAAATATTAACTAATTCTATACTTCTATGCTACATCAAAAATATTAATATTCAAATACTTTCTAAATCATTCAATCATATCAATTCTGCGTTTGTGTCTACCGCCTTCAAAGCCTGTTTTAAGCCAGACGTCCACAATATCGAGAGCTAAATTTTGACCGATTACACGCTCACCCAGACAAAGTACGTTTGCGTTGTTGTGAGCACGTGAAACCCTTGCCGAGTATGTATTTTCAAGGCAAACCGCTCTTATTCCTTTTACTTTATTTGCGGCGATTGACATGCCTAAACCCGTACCGCAGACAAGAATTCCTCTGTCAAAATTCCCTGCCGCAACTTCGTTTGCAACTTGCTTTGCGACAATCGGGTAGTCGCTTTGCTCAAGAGTGTAGATACCAAAGTCTTTGTATTCAAATTTATTCACATCCAAATACTCAAGAATTTTTTCTTTCAGATGAAAACCGCCATGGTCACAGCCTATTGCAATTTTTAAACTTCCCATTAAAAAATACACTCCAATTAAACTGTACATTAAAATTATACAGTTTTTTTAAGTGCATGTAAATAATATATAGTGACATTTTAAATATTTTGCCGATACTTGTAATCATTTTAATTTTGTAATATATTAGTCGCGTATACGGTACATTAATGAGGAATATTTTATGACTGAAAGAAAACTCGTTGGAACAGGTGAAATGTTCAAAAAAGCACTTGCTGGAAAATATGCAATCGGTGCTTACAATGTTAACAACATGGAAATTTTGCAAGGTATAGCGGAAGCTGCGGAAGAAACTCGTTCTCCGATTATTTTACAGGTTTCTGCAGGTGCAAGAAAATATGCAAATCAAACATACTTAATTAAACTAGTTGAAGCTGCTCTTGCAACAACTACGGTTCCAATCGCGCTTCACTTAGACCACGGCGCAGATTTTGATATCTGCAAATCTTGCATAGACGGCGGATTTTCATCTGTAATGATTGACGGAAGCAGATTTCCTCTTGAAGAAAATATTGCTCTTACAAAACAGGTTGTTGAATATGCCCATGCAAGAGGCGTTTCGGTAGAAGCCGAACTGGGTAAATTAGCTGGTGTGGAAGATGATGTTAAAGTTCATGCAAAAGATTCAACTTACACTGACCCTGAAGAAGCGGCAAGATTTGTAAAAGAAACAGGCTGCGATTCTCTGGCTGTTGCAATCGGTACATCTCACGGCGCATACAAATTCAAAGGCGAAGCAAAACTTGATTTTGACAGACTTGCTGAAATCAAAAAAGCCGTTAACGATGTTGTCGGTTTTGATTATCCGCTTGTACTGCACGGTTCATCGTCAGTTCCGAAAGCTTTTGTTGACAAATGCAACAAATACGGCGGTAAATTACCGGATGCACAAGGCGTTCCCGAAGATATGCTTGCATTTGCTTCAAAGAACGGCGTTGCAAAAATCAATATTGATACCGACTTAAGACTTGCAATGACATCTACTATCCGTGAATTTTTCATTGAACACCCTGAAAAATTCGACCCGAGAGAATATATGGGACCCGGAAGAACTGCAGTTAAAGAAATGGTAATACACAAAATGAAAGATGTATTGGGTACAGCCGGACACGCTGATGACTAATATGCTCTTTATATAATTTCCGTTAAGCCTTGCAATTGCAAGGCTTAATTTTTATTGTCAAGACTTTTTTGTTAATTATTAAATAAATAAATAAAAATTTACTTTATGAAATATTTGCGGATTTTTTGTGCTGATGTGTGCTATAACTAAAATGAACGGAATACTTCGCACATAAAGAGGAATAGTTAATGAGTGAATATTTAAGTAAAGAAGAGATAAAACAATGGAGAAGTTCTCTTGAAAAAATTACTCTGGAGGAGTTTGCAAAAAGATTAGGTAAGACCTTAAAAGAAGAAAAACAGACACGTGATATCGTAGATATAGTTTTAAAAAATGAAAAAATGGCTGCATCTGTTTCTCAAATAAAGAGTGCAAAACCAAAAGAAAATATATTAAAAATTGCATCTAAGTCTGTTGATATGCAGCAAAAAACCCTTAAAAAAGCTGACAAATCAAAGGATCTTTTCTCGACATTAAACATTACATTTAAAAAATCTCTTACTTCAAGAGAAAAAGCAGTGCTTGAGCATTTTGTAGAAAATAAAAATGAGATTGTCTATGCTAAAGACCTTGCAAAAGTCCTTGAGCTTCCGACAGATTATGTATATAAATACATTAAAAATCTCAGAGCAAAAATAAACGAAGACATACTGCAAAATGCAACTAAAGGCGGCTACAGGCTTAATATGCCTTAAGCGCATTGCATTATTTTTTAAAAAGCTTTATAATTGTTCAATGAACGCTAAAGTTACCGATACTTTTAATCTTATTACGAAACTGATAAATTCAAAAAGTGCATCAGGCACAAGCTTTTATAAGGATGTTTTGGAAAGTATATCCGGCGTAATTGATGCAAAATACTATGGAATATATTTTATCGATTCCGAGAGTTTTGAGTGCAAAGGTTCGATTTCGCGTGATGATAAGTATAATGTATTGGACGAAAAGTTTTTTGAGCTGATTCATGCTCAGTGTACCAACTCTAAAGTGTACGATAATAACTGCTGTGTTCTATGTACCAAGCTGCTCATCAGAAACTCGCTCTTTGGTTTCGTGGCCGCGGTGCGCGACGGGCGGTTTAGCGAGGATGAAGTTTGTGCGTTTGAAGCTCTTGTCAGTGTGGTTGCGTATTTAATTAAAGATTATGAGCTTAATGATGTCTTTAAAATGCAGCTTAAGGCTATGCAAAACGCAATTGAGGAAAAAAACAGCGCATATGAAACAATAGAAAAGCAGCATAAAAAACTGCTAGAGCTTGATAAGACCAAAACAGCATTTCTGGCAAATATATCGCACGAGCTGAGGACTCCGCTAAACGCCATAATCGGCTTTTCTCAGGCGCTGTGTTATAAAATATTCGGTGATTTAAACGAAAAACAGGAAGAATACGTTAAAGACATCCATATTTCAGGGCTGCACCTTCTGGGTATGATAAACGAAATTTTAGACCTGTCAAAAATTGAATCTAAGGCTATGAAAATTTCTCTCGGTGAGTTATCGCCCGATGTTGTTATACAGGAAGCCATAAACATACTCTCGCCCCTGTCGGAACAAAAAAATATTGAAGTAAATTTTGAAAATAACTGTAAAAAAAATATTATGGCTGATTACCAGAAGCTGCAGCAGATTTTGTTTAATTTGTTAAGTAATGCCATTAAATTCACGCCCGACGGCGGCAAAATTTTTATTAAAATATATGAGGACGGCAAAGACTTTATCCTTGAAGTCAAAGATACGGGTGTCGGTATAGATAAAAAGTATCATAATAAGATTTTTACAAAGTTTGTTCATTTAAATAACCTTTATGTAAAGGGTCAAAGCTCGACAGGTCTTGGTCTTACGATTACAAAAGAACTTGTAAAACTTCACAAGGGCAAAATTACCCTTGAGAGCACGGTAAACAAAGGCTCAACTTTTAGGGTTCAACTCAGGGGTGCCGTAGTATGACAAAAGTTTTGATTGTTGAAGATAACGAAGTTAACATGAAGCTTTTTTGCGACATTTTAGAGTTTAAAAATTACTCTGTTACAAAGGCTGTCGACGGGGTTGAGGCATATGAGAAGCTTAAAAGTGATGTTTTTGATGTTATGGTGCTTGATATTCAGCTGCCAAAGCTGGACGGTTTGTCGCTATTGAGAAAAATTAAAGATGAAAACATCAGCCGCCCAAAAACGCTTGTGGTATCAGCTTTTGCCATGGATAAAGACAAACAAAACGCAAAAGCTCTGGGCTGCGAGGATTACATTACAAAACCGATTGATATAATGAATTTTTTATCTTGCGTGGAAAAGCTCTCCAAATAGTTATTTATCAAGGATTTTACTTACTTTAAAGTTGCTGCATACACCGCAGTTGGAACATTTGCTTTCGCAAGGGATTGTTGTTTTAGCTTGTTTTGCGCGCTCGTACTCATTTATCAGCCACCGTTTATTTATTCCCGTGTCAATTATCTCCCAGGGAGCAGTATTTTCGGGATTAAGTGTGGAAGATGCTTCTTTTTGGATATCTATACCCAGTTTTGCCGCTGTTTTATAGTACATATCAAAATCAATATTTTCTTCCCAGGAATCAAGATAGGAGCCATTTTTATACAGTTCGTAAATAAATTTTCCCGCGGTTTTGCCCGCACGGGTCAAATAAGCTTCAAGTCTTGAAACTTCCGCATGGTGAAAATTTAAACGTGCGTTTTTAATTTCGGGCTTCTTTGACAGCAGGAGGGCTTTTTTGCGCTCAATTTCCAAAACACTGTTTTGACCATGCCAGCCAAAAGGGGTGTGCGGCTTTGGAACAAAAACCGATATTGAGCATGTGATGAGCGGAATGCGCAGTTTTTCTTCCCTGCATTTGGAATTAATTTTTTTAATCAACTCTGCGATGGCTGTTACGTCCTCATCTTCTTCAAAAGGGAGTCCTATTATAAAGTAAAATTTTATTTTATCCCATCCGCTTCTGACACAAGATAAAACGGCATTTAAAATCTGCTCTTCCGATAAATTCTTATTGATAATATCTCTCATCCTTTGGCTTCCCGCCTCAGGCGCCAGAGTAACCGTGCTTTTCTTTTCCTGCTGCATAAGTCCCGCAAGCTTTAGCGAAAACTTATCCGCCCTCTGGCTTGGCAGGGAAACATTTACACCGGTACCTTTAAAGTGCTCGTTTAACTTTTCGATAATCTCTTCTATGTGTGTATGGTCATTTGATGAGAGCGACAGAAGCGAGTATTCGTCATAGCCGGTATTTTTTATATAATCACAGGAAAGAGAAATAATATCCTCCGCACGGCGCTCTCTTACGGGCAAATTGGTGTGCGCGCTCTGGCAAAATCTGCAAAGCCTGCCGCAGCCGCGTCTTATTTCTACCGTTGCCCTGTCATGGACACTTACAAAGTGCGATACGGGCGATGCGCTCGGGTGGGATTTTTTATCGGGTATAAATATCCTTTTTTGGGTTTTCTTTGGAAATTTAGGGCAATATACCCCTTTAATTTCGCTTAAGCGTTTTAATTTTTCGTTTCTGTCGAGCTCTTTTATTTTGCCGTACAGGTCTAAAATCTCTATTATTACCTCTTCGCCGTCGCCTATTATAAATAAATCAATAAAATCTTCAAGCGGAGCGGGATTGTAGGCGCAGGGTCCGCCTGCCATAATAATCGGTGCATTTTCGGCTCTGTCTTTAGATTGCACTTCGATTTCGGAACATTCCAAAAGTTTTAAAAGCGTTGTGTATGCCATTTCATATTGCAGCGCAAAGCCGAGAAAATCAAACTTGTTGAGCGGCTCTTTTGACTCGAGCGCATATAGTGTTTTATTGTTTTTATTCAATAATTCAAGAAAGTCTTTATCGGGCGCATATGCTCTGTCTGCCATATAGTCAGGGTGTGAGTTAACTATATGATATAAGATTTTATGCCCGAAATTGCTTATCCCTATTTCGTATTTGTCAGGGAAAACAAAAGCTATGCGGGCGGATGCGCACGTAAAGTCTTTGTTTGCACTTAAAAACTCATCCCCGATGTAGCGGGAGGGTCTTTCGCAAGCATGTAAAATATTTCTGTATTCATTTAAAAAAGTCTCAGAATTCATGCGAGATTTTCCGGCTTCAATTTGTCTATGTCTATAATATCGCCTTCAATTTTACCATTAAAATATGCATCAAAAAATAAATTTAATTTTGCTCCCTCAACAAAATAGTTATAAACAAAAGTTTTATCTTCGACTTTCCTTGCAACGCAAATGTTGTAGCGTATGCCTTTCGGATATTCCAAAAGATGATCTATATTAAACTCCAGCCCGTTAACGTCTTTTTTCAGCTTTATATACTCAAAACCGAGATAAGTTTTAAGCTGAGCGACTTTTTTGTTGTTATTGGCGCTAAATTTCTTTATATTTCCCATACTACAATTAAACAATACAGCGGCAAAAAATTCAAAATATTAATAATTATTAATAATGAAAACCCCCGAGCAGTTACTGCGGGGGTGTTAATTTTATAAATATATTAGTATTAAGCTTGTTTATTAAGCTGCGTTTGTGTTCTCTTGAGCAGGAGCCTGACCGAGTTTTGCAATAGCTTCTTTTGCAAATTTGCTTACCGTCGGGTCGGAATCGTTTGTCAGGGGAGTTAAAATTTCTTCTACCTGAGCGTTTTCTTCCGGTCTTGCCATGTATTGGATAGCTTGAATTGCGGCAATCTTCAATTCTGCGTTAGGTTCGTTTTGAAGAACGTTTAACAATTCGTTATAACCGATTAAGTCTTTTAAATTAGGCTGTGCCGGTGCGGGATTGCCGTTTTTGGTTTGATTTTCCGCATACTGTGCGATATTATCTCTTGATATTTTTTGTACCATTGCTAATGAAAACATTGCAAATGCTTTATTTGTTTCGGCTTCTATTTTCGGAGATGTTTTTTGAAGTGTTGCTTCTTCTTCGGGGGTAAGTTTTTCGCCTTTTTGTTGTTTTTCTTCTATAGCGCTTTTTTCAGCCGCTAAATCCGGAAGTTTGCTTGTGTCTGATTTAATTACGTCAACCAGTGCCTGTTTTACGGGGTCGGTTGCAACTTGAAGCGCCAGTTCGGGGGAAGCAACCGTGAAGTTAGCTATTGATGTAATTGCTTCCTTTTGAGATGTAAAGTTGGGGCTTCTTAAGTCGGCAATCAGTGTATCGGTATCAACTTTCGGTGCATCCGCGGGTTGTTCAACAGAAGGCATACTTGTTTGTTGTGCTTCAACGGTTTGAGGTTGTTCGATTGCACTCGGGGGCATTTGCTGTTGTGCAACGGGGGCAATCTGTACTTGCGGAATGGGAGCCTGTACGCCTGTTTGCTGCGGGAAATATGCCTGCGGCTGTTGATTTATTACCTGTGCGGGCTGGTAGGGCATTTGTCCCTGCATAGGGTAGTACATTGGCTGGTACTGAGGAGATTGTACATATCCTTGAGGTTGTGCTGCCCAGAGAGAATTTTGGGGCATTGAATAAAGCTCGTTTGTATAACCGTAAGGTACTTGATTTGGAGCAGAAGCATAGCTTTTAGGCTCGTAGATATTAATGCTTACTGCCGAAGGCGTTTGGGGATATGCCTGTTGAAAATACTGCGGTTGTATCATATATATAATCTCCTTTTAAATAGATATTCTCTAACTGCTTCTATAAATCTGCTGATAAAAATAAATTGCTATTTTTTGAAAATTTATTAAGTTTTGTAAACAACAGGTTGTATATGCTGCCGTTATTATATTACAACAATTTATTTCCGTCTTAAATAGTCCGTTCGTTCAAAAATATTTGTACTGTTTTTAATAAAATCCAATGCCAGTGAAATACCTAAACCAAACAGACCCGCTTTTTTGCTTATGCCTTTCTTGCCAAAGAAAGCCAGTGCGCTAAAGCCGAGTGTAGCAATATTGTACCCTATACCCTTAAGCGCGCCCGTAACATAACCGCTTGCGGCATCCCATATTTCGGATATTTGCAGGGGATATTGAAAATCTAAAATCCACTGCTTCATGACGTTATGTTTTTGACTCGGATAATTTAACTTTGAAGCACCGATTTGCTGGGCTATGAAATCATCCGCATAGTTGCTCTCGCGCTTAATCTTGGCTTCTCTCACACCCAGAGTGTGCACATCATAAGCAGTTGCCGCAACGGCAAGTGCCGAGGCGGCTTTAGAAGCGACATTCAGTACTATATCACTGTTTATTTTCATGCAGCCTCCTTGACGTCACTTTGGTTTGTCTGTTCGGCTTGCGAATCTTTTGGCGTAAACTTAACTTTGTCGCCCGCGCTCAATCTCAGAAGAATTTGCGAGGCAAGCCGCGAGTCTTCGCCATGTTCGCTTTGTGTATTATTTTTGATTGAATTTAATATATCAATTGTTAGCTGGTCGCCTTTTGCATAACCCGCATCAAGTGAAGCAAGTCCCAAAAACCGTACCGCAGAGTTGGGGTCCTGCAGTATTTTATTTAACAGTGCGGTTAGTGCAACATCATTTTGTCTTGAGGGATCCTCTTTAAACCTTTCAAGCACGTCTTTTGCAGCCATCAGACGGATTTTCGGGTCTTGAGAGTTTAAATAATTTTCCAGTGATTTTATGTAATCATCCGTCAGGGGAATTTTTTCCCTTACTTCTTCCTGTTTTTCACTCTGCTGTGTGTTATTCGGCTCTGTTGCAACCGATGGTGCGGGAGGTGTCGGAGCTGCATTGTTATCATCGCTTAAAGCATTAAGCGAGTTATTGTTAATATTGTTGTTATAGTTCATCGGGTAGGGTATCTGCATGGGCTGCTGACTGTAATAGCTTGCCTGCGGATACTGATAAACGCCGCCGTAATACTGCTGATGTCCCATCGGATTTGTATAGCCGACAGTAGGATTCATAATGTTAATCGATACCGCGCCGCATGAAGCTGTCGGAACCATAGCCGGCATATACTGTTGTTGATAATTTAGAGGATAACTCATAACTTTACTCCACTTCCTTATATTAATAAACTCAAATAACAAAAATAATGTGCGCAAAACGGCAAAAAATATTAAGAATTATTAACTTTTTTATAATTATTTTTGTGATATATTTAAGAAAAAGCTTGAAGCAAGGAGATAACATGTCGCTTGAGGATATGAAAGAAAAGTATGAAATGGTCATAGGTCTTGAGGTGCACGCACAGCTCAAGACAAATACAAAAATATTTGCGCCTGACGGTGCGGAGTTTGGAAGGGAACCAAATACTCAAACTTCCGCAATTACTCTTGGCATGCCGGGTGTCTTGCCCGTTTTAAATAAAGAAGCGGTCAGAATGGGTATTTTAACAGGTCTGGCGCTTAACTCGCAAATTCCAAACAGGTGTAAATTTGACAGAAAACAATACTTTTACCCTGATTTGCCAAAGGGTTATCAGATTTCACAATTTGACGAACCTATATGCGTAGGCGGCTGGGTGCAAATTTCAAATAAAAAAATCGGTATAACCCGTGCACACCTTGAAGAAGATGCGGGGAAACTTGTGCATGCGGGTGCCGCAGGGCTTTACGGCTCTTCATATTCTCTTGTGGATTTAAACAGAGCAGGTACGCCGCTTTTGGAGATTGTATCCGAGCCTGATATGCGCTCGTCGGATGAGGCAAGAGAATACGTTGAACAGTTGAGAAATATTTTAAGATACATCGGCGTTTGCGACGGCAACCTTGAGGAGGGTTCAATGCGCGCCGATGCAAATGTTTCAGTCAGAATTAAAGGGCAAAAGGAATTTGGTACAAGAGCGGAAATCAAAAATGTAAACAGCTTTAGAGCGCTTCAAAGAGCTATTGAGTATGAATTTGTAAGGCAAACCGAAATACTTGAAGAAGGCGGCGAAGTTGTACAGGAAACCCGTCTGTGGGATGATAACAGCGGCACAACATCATCCATGCGCGGCAAAGAAGATGCACATGACTACAGATATTTTCCCGAGCCGGATTTAATGCCTCTTGAAATAAGCAGGGAATGGATTGAAGAGATTAAAAAATCAATGCCTGAACTTCCGGGGCAGAAAATCGAAAGGTATATGGGACTTGGATTGAGCGAATATGATGCAAATGTCCTTGTAAATCAAATGGACACGGCGCTATTCTTCGATGAAGCCCTAAAGTTGGGTGTAAATCCCAAAGTTGCCTCAAATTTCCTCTCGGGCGAAATTGCCGCTTATCTGAAAGAAGAAAAAACGGCAATTAATGATACCAAACTGAGCGTTCAAAACTTTGCCAAATTGCTTAAACTGCTTGACAAAGGTACGATTTCAAATAATATTGCAAAACAGCTTGTAGTTGAAATATTGAAAACGGGCGAAGATGCCGCAGAACTTGTAGAGAAAAAGGGTCTGAGCGTGGTATCTGATACTTCTGCTCTTGAAGAAGTTGCAAGAAAAATAATCGAGGCTAATCCCGAGCAGGTAGCAGCCTACAAAGGCGGCAGAGATAAGCTCTTTGGATTTTTTGTAGGTCAGGCTATGAAAGAAACAAAAGGCAGAGCAAATCCGAAATTGCTAAATGAAATTATCAAAAAAGAATTGGAAAAATAATGTTTTTTTGATATTATTTAATTTGACAAATGAATAATCTAATTTACCTGCCGGTGTGATGCAAAACAGGCGGAGCATGTTTTAGAAAATATGTAGACCAATTTCATCACATCAGACAGATTGACAAATGAATAATCAGAATTTAATTTGACAAATGAATAATTTAATTTTACCTGCCGGTGTGATGAAATTGGTAGACGTGCCAGACTCAAAATCTGGTGTGGTTCACCCCACGTGCCGGTTCGACTCCGGCCACCGGCAAGTAAATTTTATACTTCCCTGTTAAATACCGCAGCATGCTGTTTTACGACTTTTGAGAGTAAATAATTTATAAATATATCTTAACTTAAGAGAATATTTATTTGACGGGAAAAACTGTTAGTGATACTATGACCTTACAAAAAGGAAATAAGGTGAAAATCCTTAACTGGGCCGCAGCCGTAAAGTCGGAAAACTTATATCACCTTGTCAGTCGCGGAAACCGACTGCAGGTAGTAAAGGTTTCCTTGTGTTGCGGTGAAATAGCACAAGGAATTTTTTATGAGCGGATATTCACCACAGGTTAATAACTCTCGCGCTAATACCTGCCCGCACGGGCTGCCGCTTGGTGCCTGTCCCGTATGTAACGGCATGGGCGGAGGCGGTTCAAGCAGGAAAGCGGATGAACCGAGGCGCCCCGGTGAGATGACTTATCAGGAATGTTATGCCCAGTGGAAACAAATGCAGCGGGCAGAGGCTATGGACAAGGCCGCCCGGGAGGTAATGCTCAAAAATGCCGAAATGGCATTAAAATTGCAAAAACAGCTGGCGGGGATAAGTGAAGTTACCCAAAAAGTGCTGGACAATATCCAAAACGCTCTGCCAAAACCTGTAGCAAAAGTATTTAGTGCTATTTCGGAAAATATAATTAAACCGTTAATTAATATTGTAAAAAACCTGCCTGACACCATAAAAAACATAGCCGCATTTGCAGAAAATATAAAAACCGAATTGATTAAAGTGCAGGAAAAGCTTACCGCCGTACTTGGCGAAGTACAGAATTTTATTGAAAAGAAAATTTCAGACTCAATTAAAACACTAAAAAAACGCTTTAGAAGATTTTTTGCCATATTCGGAATTGATGAAGAATTCGAAGAAGACGAAAAAATAAGAGATGAGATGAGCGTATTTAAAAATTTTGAAATAGAACAGTTGAAAGAAGCCATCAGAAAGTTATTAACCCCAAAACAAAAGGAAGAAGAAATTGTCGGAACCGAAATTAAACTCTCAAACACCTGGATACAGTAGTATCAACTCAAGATACCTGACAAATCGCCAGCTCAAACAGAAAAACGCCACACTTGAGGGAGTTGTCGTAAATAACTTTATTAAAGATAACAAGGATAACTCAACAAGTTTGAACGATATGTTTAATACTCTTGTAATACCTGATAAGGAAACTGGTTTGGACTCTTTTCTGCACGAAAACGACGGAGAAAAGGACGGTTTTGACACAAAAAAAGCCCTTATGCCCCTGTTTTTGAGTACAGGCGCAATATTTACAATAAGTGCACTCTTGAGTCTTGTGTTTAAAAATTCCGCCAAAAAAAATCTCAGCGAGCCTGTTATAAAACAGCTTCCCGCCATGGGCATGAATATGAATATCGTTGAAGAAACGGGCTTTGCCACATACATGGCGCTACGCGATCCGAACAGACAAAATATCCTGAGCGCTGCAGCTATATTTGCCTTTAGCGCACTCACCCTTAGTGCCAAAAAATTCGTTGAAGGCGTTAAACAGATTTGGATTAAAAAACAGGAAGCAGACATTCAAAAAGATTTACAAGAGAGCTTAATAGATGTTGAAACAAAGGCATTTTCGGGCAAGCTCACACTGCAGAGAAATATGTTGAGTCAAAAGGGCGAATACTTTAAAACAGTGCTTGAAAATGCCGCCGGAAATAATAATGAGCAGGATTTAGTTTTCAGCAGGCATTTTAATTTCACATCAAACCCTAAAGATGAGAAGAAAAAAAGAGGCAAGAGTCCAATCTCTGTGTATTTAGCCGCTTCGGGTGCAATGCTTGCCCTCGGTGCGGTGCTTGCCGTCATTACTTTTAAAAACTTTAAAGAGGGTGCCAAACTACAGGAGAGTTTTATTGATAATTTTAAATCGACAAAACAAAATATTTTAAATGATATTATTAACAATAAAACAAAAGATGCGCAGCTTTTAAAAGACACCCTTATAAAGATGGGAGCAAGCAGGCAAATGGCCGCAGAGTGTGCGCAAAATGCAGGTTTTAGCGAAAAAGAAGCTCAAGATATAGCATCATACGTATCAAGCAATGTAGAAAACATCTGGGGAAATGCGCCCACAGGAATGAGTACGGAGAGCGGAAAATCATTTTTCTACTGCTATTTAAACGAAACCCGCGGACATTTGTACAACTGGCTGATACACAGCAATAATCCCTTCTTAAGGAACTTGTTTTTTGCTATGGCGGGCGTGAGTTCGGCAAGTTATATAGCTCAACAGGGCGCAGATGCGCTAAAGGAAGTTACAGTAATCAAGGAAAACGCAAAAACAGAGTTAAATCTTCAAAGACGACTGGTTGAAGTTGAGATTAAAAACTTTAAAGCAAAAAAAGAAAGCGCAATTGCCCCTTTGATAGAAGAATTTGAGCGAAAAAGAAAAGAGGGCAAGGCGCCGGAGGAACTGAAAGTTATGGCTGATAACATATTACTTGAAATTAAAAACGGACCTCCGTTTGTTTATTCATAAGGAGCGGCATTTATGGCAATTAATCCGATTACGTGCTACTGTATACAAAATCTCGGAAATAATATCAAAAGAGCAAACACAAACACGAACTATTGTCTTTTTGATGAGAACAAGGTAAACCAAATTGTGAGCGAGGGTAAAAATGCACTGCCTCAGATTGAGTATGTGCTTAAAACCACAAACAGCGAGGCAGCGGCGCTTGAAGCGCTCTATGTATTAAACAGAATGCTTGATAACAAAGTCGAAGGGATAGATAAGCTCTACCCTGCAATAAGCAGATTTAACAATTCAAATTCACCAGATATTCAGGTAATGCTGAGCGGAATTTACAGAAAAACTCTTGTGCCCGATGCTTTTGGTCCGCTCAACAGAATGCTTGCAAAGCAAATTTTTTACCCTAACAGCCCTTATTTTGACCCGACAGAGGAAATAGGCGGCGCCATACTTGAATACATCAGAAATTATAGTTCAAAAGAATTATACGGCTGATTTTATATTGCACAAAATTGTAAAAATGATAAAATAAGCTTATGAAGACGAAGGCTTTTTCACTTGCAGAAATGCTCATAGTAATACTTTTGATGTCTGTTGCAATGGTTGTTATGGCGCCTGTGATGACAAAAAAAGTAAAAGAACCGCCGCCGCAGGTTAAAATTGTAGGCGGCATGGGTGATGGCGTTCCCGTGGGGACGATTGTGCTGTTTTACGGTGATAATATACCGGAAGGCTGGCAGGAGTGCAGCGGTCAGAGCCTCAGCACGCACGGTTTTGAAGAACTTGCAATAAGTGTAAATCATTACGGAAATCTTCCTGACTTAAATAAAGTCTTTCAAAATACCGACTTAAATATAAAGTGGATAATAAAAGTCAGCAAATAGTTATTTTTTCTCTTCTATTTGCGCCAAAACTTCAGAGCCTACGAGGTTTTCAAGTATCATTCTTGATGCCCAAAACTCTGACTCGGCTTTTTTTGCGGCATTTTGCGCATTTCTGTAGTATACGTCCGCTATAATAAGCTCCTCTTTTGGCGCCTTTTGCGACTGCCGGTAAATCTCGCGCCTTTTTTCAAGGTTGTCAAGTGTCATCGCCATTAACTCGCGTTTTGTAAGGTAATCTATATAAAGATTTAAGAGTTTCTTTTGTAAATCGTCAATTTTTCGCACCAAAAGAACCATATCCGCATCGCTTACTTTTGTAAATTTGTAGTTAATATCTTTATCATCCTTTACAAGCGCGCCCAGCAGTCCGCCGCCAATCAATGCGCCCGATGCCATATAAGGGTTTGAACTCAGCGCGGTGCCTGCAAGTGTTGAAAAGCTTGCAATAGGTTTAATAATTTTTTTCAAAATATTCTCATCGGGCTTGTTTTCATCAGGGTTTGAGAGCTTGTATATCGTATATTTTATTGTTTCGCTCCTTTGTGCTGCAGCATTCCAGAGTACCTGTAAGTCGGCAAGCAGGTCGGCAGATTCTATGTTTAAATCGTACGAAACATCTTCTGCCAGACGTTTCAGACTCAAGTCAGCATATGTCGCATCATATGCCGCTTCTTTAATTCCCGTTTTTGAAACAACGGTTTTACCGTCGTTTACGGTTTTTACTTCACTGAAAGGTGCTTCCGGGTTTTGTCCGACCCCCATTCTGTTTGCGGGCGGCATGGGATAGTTAAGATTTTCCAGTGTCAGTGAAAAACAACACGGGGAAGATATTAAAAAATATAAGAATATTAAAAAAAAATTTTTACTGATTTTTTGCATCAAATGCCTCTATGTTTGCAGGAATTTCGCGCTTTGAAAAGTTAATATTATTCAAGTCGACATTCTGGGTTTTCAGACTGTATTGCGCAACGTTGAGGTTTTCCGTAGTTTCTTTGCCCGCAAGCCGCTCAAGCATTAAGTGATATTTCTTTACATCCTGTTTTATGCGGTATTCCTCAACAAGCTGTTCTTCCCACTGTGCGGAAGCAACGGAAATCTCGAGAGTGTCATTTTTCTTTAGTGCCTCATTATAGTTTTTATTGTAGAGTAAAAGCTGTGCCCTGCAGTCTTTTAGGCGCATAAGTGCGCCTTTGTAGTTGTAGTATGTAACTACTATTTCATCCTGCAGCTCCTCAATCAGTGCCGCAAGTTCAATGGCTTCCGTGTCTGTCAGCGGAACGTCTTTGAGTTTTTTGTAGTTATCTTTGTTAATCCAGTTGTTGGCAAGCCTTGCCGCCGCAAATGAGGCTGACTGAATGGAGTAGTGCATGCCCATAAAAGAAGGAAGCATGGCGGCGCCGCTGATTAGTGCGCTCATGCTCTTTGCCATAAGCGAGGAGTGCACGCGCCTTTGCTCCTCGGGTATTGCAAGTTTTTTGAGGCAAAATTTAATAAGCGGATTAGAATTTACGGTAGCATTCCAAAGGTTTTCCAGATCCTCTATGTCACTCTGCTGCTGCCTGTTCACGACCATCTGGGCTTCTTCGGTGTCGTTTATAAACAAAGAGCCCTTCAGGGTTTGCACCTGTTCATCATACTGTATTTTGTGCTCCTCAAGGTTATTGGGTTTTATCTCCGTTGCGGAACAACTTGCTGTTATGAAGAGCAGATTTATTAGAAAAATAGAGAATGTTTTTTTAAACATAATAACTTTATAGCATATTTTTTGTTAGTAGCAAAAATCGTCGCTGCGCGAATCTTCTTCATCCTGCAGTGATGACAGGTCATAATTATATGTTGAATCGAAGTCCTCGGGCAATTTGTCGCTGTCGGGCCAAATTGTTCCTTCATCAAAGCGGCATGCGCACATATTTACGCTTGAAGCAAAATCGCTGTCGGATAAATCTGCTTCATTAAATACGCAGCCTGCCATGTCGGCATCGGTAAAGTTTGAATAAGTGAGGCTTGAATAGCTGTAGTCCGTGCCGTTCAGTACAGATTCGCTGAAATTGCACTCTGCAATTGACGCACGTGAAAAATTTGCACTTGTTAAATCACAGCCCGTAAAGTCAATATTTGTCAAATAAGACTCCGAGAAGTTTGCACCCGTAAAGTCAATATTTGCAAAACTGATATCCGTAAGTTCGCACCCGCTGAAATCACACTCGCTCAAATCTAACTCAGGATTTTGTGCAAGATACGCGCCGAACTCATCTTTATTGTTTAAAACAAGACTCACCAACTCATCTTTTGTTTTCATGATAAAATCATCCTTATTATCTCCCGCTCTACTATTGTCCGACATATACGCCAATAGTCAAGTAAAAAAAGATTAACTGTCGATAATTTGTGTTTGCATGGCTAAAAGTACCGCCTGCACCCTGTTATCCACATTAAGTTTTTTGTAGATACTGTTAAGATGTGTTTTAACCGTTACTTCGCGCACAAAGAGCTTTTGGGCAATGTCTGCGTTGCTTGAGCCTTTTGCCACAAGCTGCAGGATTTCTTTTTCTCTTGATGTCAGGGGAGAAATAGGGCGCGAGGATACAAAGGGCAGCGCGCCTGTGTGTTTTTTCTCGTTAGACCATTTTGAGCGCCTTAAAAGAGCTTCAATTCTTGCAAGTAAATTCGGTAAAATAAAAGGCTTTGTTATGTAGTCGTCCGCCCCGAATTTCAATCCCGAAATTTGTTTGTTGTCCTCGTTTACCGCAGTAAGCATAATTATCGGAATATGCTTTGTGGCTTCGTTTTCGCGGATAGACTTGAGTGTTTCCCAACCGTCCAGATTAGGCATGACAACATCAAGTAATATTAAATCAAAAGGCTCTTTTGCCTCGCTCAAGTATTTTAGTCCGACAAGCCCGTCTGTTGCGGATACTACCTCATATCCGTACATGGGCAGCGCATCTTCCAGAAGTTTTGAGTTATCGTCTATTACCAGTATTTTTCCCAATGTTGACATATTAATTCTATCCTTATTTATTAAAATTAACCTAAAATATTTTCTTTTATCGCTTTTATAGCGGCTTGAGTTCTGTCATCAACAGAAAGTTTTTGTAATATATTACATACATGAACTTTAGCAGTATTTACGGAAATATTCAATTTTTTTGCAATTTGTTGATTTGAGTTGCCGTCAGCCAGCAGAGAGAGGACTTTTTTCTCTTTTAATGTTAAGTTGTAATCCTCATCGGACTTATGTTTCACCGCTCTGCCGGAATTGAGCACATATTGAGAGACTGCAGAGTCAAACCATAAGTTTCCGTTTAAAATATCTTTTATAAGCTCTACCAGTTTGTCAGGTTTAATGTCTTTTGAGCAATAGGCGCAAATGCCTGCTTCAAGGCACTTTAGCACTTCCTGTTCTTCGTTGTGGGATGTAAGTATTATTATTTTGACCTTTTTGTACATTTTTTTAATTTCCTGGGTCGCCTGAACACCGTTAATACCGGGCAAACCAAGATCCATAATAACAAGGTCAACTTTTGACAGCGCCAGCTGCTCATACGCTTCCTGAGCGCATGATGCCTCCAGTACATTTTCAACAAAATCAACGTCCCGCAGGGAAGTTTTTAGCGCAAAACGCGTTAGTGCATGGTCCTCCACTATAAGAATATTATATTTGTTGCTCATTTTTAAATTATATTACACACATTCTTGCGTTTGCAAGATATTTTGCATTATTTGTATTTTTTTGATAAATTAACATCAGGATAAGGAAGTGATTTTATGATAGAAATTAAAGACGTTGAACATGTTGCAAAACTTGCAAGACTTGAGCTGAGCGAAGAAGAAAAAGTAAAATTTTCAAAACAGCTCGGAGATATTTTAAAATACGTCGAACAAATGAACGAAGTTGATACAACAGGTGTTGAGCCTATGAATCATGCTATGGAATTTTTCAACGTTATGCGCGAAGATATCGTTAAATACGACAACACCCGCGAGGAGTTAATGGCAAATGCTCCCGATGTGGAGTCGGACTATTTTAAAGTTCCAAAAATAAACTAGTATTTTTAAAGGAAAAATAATGACAAAATATATTTTTATAACAGGCGGCGTCGTAAGCTCTTTGGGAAAGGGTATTGTAGCCGCCTCTTTAGGTAATCTTTTGCGGGCAAGAGGCTTTAGTGTTACCATTCAAAAGTTTGACCCCTACATTAACGTTGACCCCGGTACCATGAGTCCCTTTCAACATGGTGAAGTTTTTGTAACGGACGACGGTGCGGAAACCGACCTTGATTTGGGGCACTATGAAAGATTTACCAATACTTCTCTGGGTAAGTTTAATAACGTTACATCGGGGAGTGTTTATCAGACCGTAATTAATAAAGAGCGCCGCGGTGACTATCTTGGCGCTACGGTTCAAACTATCCCGCATATAACGGATGAAATTAAATCAAGAATTCAGCTTGTAACAAAGCAATTTAAGCCTGATTTTTTAATTGCCGAAATCGGGGGCACGATAGGTGACATTGAAGGGCTGCCTTTTATTGAGGCAATAAGACAATTCAGGTCTGAAGCAGGTTCTGGAAATTCTCTGTCAATCCATGTTACGCTTTTGCCGTATCTGCCTACTTCGGGCGAGCTTAAGACAAAACCCTCCCAGCACAGCGTAAATACATTAAGGAATTTTGGGATACAGCCCGAGATACTGGTTTTGAGGACTCAAATCCCCGTTTCACAGGCAGAAAAAGATAAAATTGCTCTCTTTTGCTCGGTGCAAAAGGAATGCGTTGTCGAGTGCAAAGACATGGATACGATATATGAAGTGCCGCTTGCGCTTGAAGATCAGAATTTAGCACAAAATGTACTCAGAATTTTAAATGTTAAGTCTAAAACTCCGAATTTAGGCAGTTGGAGAGAGCTTGTACATAAGATTAAACACCCGAAAAACGAGCTGACGGTTGCACTTGCGGGAAAATATACCGAGCTTAACGATGCGTATATTTCCGTTGTTGAGTCGCTAAAGCATGCCGGCTGTGCTTGCGATACAAAGGTAAAAATTAAATGGCTTGCTTCCGAGGAGTGCAAGTCCGATTCCGTTGCGGCGCAAATGCTGAGTGATGTTGATGCGGTTGTAGTGCCCGGGGGATTTGGGTTTAGAGGTATCGAGGGCAAGCTGAATGTTGTAAAATACGCAAGAGAAAATAACCTTCCCTTTCTTGGTTTATGTCTTGGCATGCAGTGCGCGGTAATAGAATACGCGAGAAACGTTGTAGGGTTAAAGGGCGCAAATTCCACGGAATTTGATGAAAAGACACAATATCCCGTAATTGACCTTATGTCCGAGCAAAAAAATGTTGCAGGCTACGGCGGCACCATGCGTTTGGGCGCGTACGAGTGTGTTTTAAAAGAAGGTACCAAGGCATACAAGGCGTATGGCAAAAAGACAATCTCAGAGCGCCACAGACACAGATATGAATTTAATAATGCCTTTAAAAAAGTTATTGAGGATGCCGGTCTTGTAATCAGCGGAAAATCTCCCGACGGGCTATTGTGCGAGATGGTTGAATATCCCAAAAACGACTGGTTTGTAGCATGCCAGTTTCACCCCGAGTTCAAATCAAAACCCGAGAGTGCGCACCCGCTGTTTTTAGGGCTGATTAGAACGGCACTGAGTAAAAAAAGTAAAACTAAATAGGTTTTACTATTCTTGCAAAACCTTCTACACAGACATCAAGGTTTGAGAATATTATCCTTGCCACATCTGCCGAAGGGTAGATGATTCTTGCGTAAACAATTGAATTTGTCGGCGCATTGTCTGTTGTATCAATTGCCCTGATGGAGCCGTAAGTTGTATTTCCCTGTGTAAAGTTTATGAGTTTTGCGTTATCTTTGTCGCTAAAAGCTACCTGATAGTGTCCCCTCGGAATAACTTTGCCAAAGGAGTCCATAATATCCGTTGATAAAATTACATTAGGTTTCAAGTTGTTTATTTCACGGGCGCTCGTCCCCATTTCGCCCGAGCCGTCCGACTCAAAACTCTTTAATACGGGGTCATTTTCGGGCTTGTTTCGATTTAGCCAATCTCTAAACTTTGCAATCAAGCCCTTGTTTTTCTGTTCCTTTTGTTCTACCGCTTTATCGAACTGCTCCTGTGTAACCGCTTTTCTTTGTGAAAATGTGGGAGTGTCGATTAAATCCATATCTAAGTCCATTATGTCATCCGCAGCAAAAGACAACGGCGAAAACATGAACAAGATAAATGTTGTTGCTAATAACTTCTTCATATTAATATAATAATAAATTTTTTAAATATGTAAAGTAAATTTACAAAAATGTGAATTTAAGTTAAAAATTGTATAATTTAATTATGAATCACAATATTTTACTTATATGTGCACTTATAATTTTTGCCTTCATAATACTTAGGATATATTTTTTATTTCTGTTAAACAGTGAAGAAAAAGAGGAGCCTAGAGAGCTTACCGTTGATGATGCGCTTGAGCGTGCAAGGCAGCTGTACAATAACGGTATGCACCTTGAGCTGCAGAGGTTCTTAAAAAAAGAGCTCAGTAGAAAATATAACTGCCTTGAACTCAGGAAGATGTTAATACAGTCGTATCTTGATGTAGGTAACACAAGCTTTGCGGCGCTTCACCTTGAGGCGGTAATTAAGATTGACCCGACGGATAATGAAGCAAGACAGGAACTCGGTAAAATATATCTTGAAGACGGCAACAAAAGAAAAGCGCTTATTGTTTACGAAAATATTTATAAAGACAACCCGAGCGACATTTTGGCAATAAAAAATCTGGCTCAACTGTACAGAGATATTGCAAATGCTCAAAAAGCAATCAAAATGTACAGTTTGCTGCTTGAAGCAGAGGATGACCCAAAAGAAATCGCAAAGATTAAGCACACTATTGCGCAGCTGTATCTTGTGGATGGCTATACTGACGATGCCCTAAAGACTTATGAAGAAATTGCAGAGCTTACCCCTGATGATATGGATGTTATCAAGATAATATCCGAGCTTGCATATAAAAAAGGCGACTGGAGCAAATGCCTCGAGTGCTATGAAAAACTCGGCAAGACTCAGGGAGAAAATATTGAACTGCTTGAAAAAATTGCTCTTATGCACTTTAACATAAAGGAGTGGGATGAAGCGTTAATTGCTTACAGGAAATTAATAGACATAGAAGGTTCCCAGAGCGTTAATTATCTGCACTACCAGAACAGGTATTGCGAAATATTGATACAAAAAGGTCAAACTCAAGAGGCCATTGAGATATTAAATAACCTCATTGCGGATTTTCCCAACGAAGATTCACTTGCATACACTCTGGCGCAGGCTTATGTTAGTATCGGCGAGTATGAAAAAGCGATAGATATGCATGAAAATCTTATCGGTAATCTGCCCGGCG